>JBGTDZ010000068.1:0-21552 GCA_041748055.1 Aquaticitalea sp. | reverse complement strand
CAAAAAATAGATTGGCAATGGTAATATCTCTTAGCGAAGGCACTTTTTTGATGGGTCTATTTATGACTTCCTTGAAGTGGTCGGCGGTTTCAAAAATAAGTTGTATATCCTGTGAGTTAAGATATTTGATTCCCAATAAGTGGTTGACACTTAATTCGCTCATATTTTTTGTGTACAGTATTTAGTCTGCAGTTTGCAATATCATTTGTTTATTGTCAACAAAATTATTCATTTTAACTCTTAATCAAAAAAACGGCGTCTTCGCCATCATTTTCTTTCCAGCATACTTTCACTTTTTCTTCATTGATGGAATCTACTTGACGTCCTCTATAATTTGGTTGGATGGGTAAATGTCTACTGAATCGTCTATCAATCAAAGTCAACAATTCTATTTCGTTAGGTCTGCCAAAGGATTGGATGGCTGTCAAAGCCGCACGGATACTTCTTCCAGTATATAATACATCATCAATAAATACAATATTCTTATCCTCTACCAGAAAGTTGATTTCTGTGGTATTGGCTTCCAATGTTTTTTCCCCTCTTCTGAAATCATCTCGAAAAAAAGTAATATCAAGATGGCCCAACTGAATATTTTTTATTTTATACTCTTCCTTAAGCATTTGCGCTAAACGATTGGCCAAAAATTTGCCCCGTGGCTGAATGCCAATAAGAACAGTATTTGTAAAGTCGTTATGATTTTCAATTAATTGACAAGCCAATCGATGAAGAATGATGTTTACCTCTTTTGCGTTAAGTAAAACTTTTTGGCCCATATAGTTTCCAAACGTATTTGGTTTACAAAAATAGTGTAAATAAATATAGTGTACAATGGTTTTCTCTTGCAAAGGCCCAAAGATCTAGAGACTTAGTAAAGCGAAGTGGAAATAAAAAAGCCTTCAACTTTTGCTGAAGGCTTTGATACATTAAAACTTATGAAAGATTATTTACTTTTCTTCCCGTCCATTTTGTCTTTAAGGGCTTGCAACTGCTCGTTGGCATCACCTAAAGTGGGTTTTGCTTCAGCAGCATTAGCTTCTGCTTTTGCAACAGCAGCTTTTACGTTGGCAATCTCTTCCTCTCTAAAGATAGCGGTATGAGAAGCAACAACACGCTTGAATTCTTTATTGAACTCAATAATCTTGAATTCAGCAGTGTCACCTTTTTTCAATTTTTTACCATCTTCTTTTTCCAAATGACGTGATGGAACAAATGCAACGATATCTTCGTTGAATTCAACTGTTGCACCTTTGTCAACTATTTCAGAAATTTCCGCTTTGTGCGTTGTTCCCAAAGCAAATTCGGTTTCATATTTATCCCAAGGATTGTTCGTGGTTTGTTTATGACCTAAACTCAATTTACGTCCTTCAACATCCAACTCCAATACCAAAACGTCCAATTTGTCACCTACATTGCAGAATTCACTTGGGTGCTTTATTTTCTTGGTCCAAGATAAATCAGAAATGTAAATTAACCCGTCGATACCTTCTTCCAATTCTACGAATACTCCAAAATTTGTGAAATTACGCACTATACCGGTATGTTTAGACCCTACAGGGTATTTGGAAGTGATATCAGTCCATGGATCTGGTGTCAATTGTTTGATACCTAAAGACATTTTTCGGTCTTCTCTATCAAGAGTCAAGATAACTGCTTGGATTTCATCACCAACCTTTACGAAATCCTGTGCCGAACGCAAATGCGTTGACCAGGACATTTCACTCACGTGAACCAATCCTTCAACACCTTCTTCTACTTCGATAAATGCACCATAATCAGCAATTACAACTACTTTTCCTTTGACTTTATCGCCAATTTTCACTTCATCTGTCAAGGCTTCCCATGGATGCTTGCTCAACTGTTTCAAACCGAGTTGGATTCTTGATTTATCTTCATCAAAATCGAGAATTACCACGTTCAATTTTTGATCCAATTCTACGATTTCGTTAGGATGGTTGATACGCGACCAAGAAAGGTCTGTGATATGAACCAATCCATCAACGCCACCAAGATCGATAAAGACACCGTAGGACGTGATGTTTTTAACAACACCTTCCAATACTTGTCCTTTTTCCAGTTGGCCAATGATTTCTTTTTTCTGTTCTTCGATATCCGCTTCAATAAGCGCTTTGTGGGATACTACGATGTTCTTGAATTCGTGGTTGATTTTCACAACTTTAAATTCCATTGTTTTATTCACATATTGATCATAATCCCTAATAGGTTTCACGTCAATTTGAGAACCTGGTAAGAATGCTTCAATACCAAATACGTCAACGATCATACCGCCTTTAGTTCTGCATTTTACAAAGCCATTTACGATTTCGCCTGTATCATGAGCATTATTGACACGGTCCCAAGCTTTGATAACTCTTGCTTTTCTGTGAGACAATACCAACTGACCTGTTGCGTCTTCACGAACATCAATCAATACTTCAACTTTGTCACCAACTTTTAGGTTTGGATTGTAACGGAATTCGTTAAGGGAAATAACACCTTCAGATTTTGCGTTGATGTCGATGATGGCATCACGATCGCTGATGTGGATGACTTCACCTTCTACAACTTCATCATTAAGGGTATCCACGAAGTTTTTAGATACTAATTCTTCAAATTCTTGAAGTTTTTTGTCATCTACCTGCTCAATGCCTTCTTCGTAATTGTGCCAGTTGAAATCTTCTAGAAATTTTTTAGGGTTTGCTTGGGCTTCCGATATTTTTGCCTTAGGAGCATCAGCAGTTGCAGATTCTGTTTCTGTAGTTTCCAGTGTGGCAGTATCCGTTTCTGTGTTTTCTACTGTTGCAGTTTCTACTGTTGTTTCGTTCGCTTCTGTAGTTTCTACTTCGGCTTGTTTTGTTTCTTTTTCAGACATATGCTGAACATTTATTTGTATTCTGTGTATCTTGGAAGATTTAAGCGATCAACACACAGAAGTGTTATAGATTGTTTTTCTTTATCCTTTTATCTTTCCAAGGTTCGCTAAAAGGAGCGCAAAAATACAAAAATTATGTTTGTTTGCCAAATATTTGAATTAACATTTACAGCTCTTTTAAAATTTTAGTTTTAGTTAAAAAAATGAATCATATGAGTTAAAGTATATTATCTTATAATCAGTATCTTTAGGGAATATATATTATAACAACTTAAAAAATCTGCAATGGTAAAATCAAAGTATCAAAGTGTTTTGGATCTTGGAAAAAAACTCAATATTCAAAATGGTGATGTCAAAGAAGAAAACGGTATTTTAAAAATTAATGGGACCGCAAAAACAAATTATGAAAAAAACCTCCTTTGGGATCAGATAAAAGCGGTTGGTGGTGATCATCCCAGTGATATACAAGTTGATATAAAGGTTTCTGACACATCAGTTTATCATAGGCATACGGTAAAAAGTGGCGAAACATTAAGTAAAATAGCTAAACAGTATTATGGTGATGCTGCCAAATATCAAAAAATATTTGCGGCAAATTCGGATATACTGAAAAATCCGGATTTGATCCATCCCAATCAGGAATTGATCATTCCAAATGTTTGATTTTTGATACTGGTTTTTAGTGGACTTGACAACTGAAGCGACTTTAGGGTCGCTTATTTTTTGCCGTATTACGAATGGCTTTTATTGACAATCCGTATAGCGTATGGAATTGTTCCTCTTCTGATAAATCAGAATTATCAAATTCTATGGCGTCTTTGGCCTTTTTTAAGGGTGAGTCCTCCCTACTGGAATCAATCCTATCGCGCGACATGACATTATGAAGGACGTCTTCATATTTGACATCCAAATCGCGATCCAATAATTCTTGATAGCGTCGTCTTGCGCGGGTTTCGGCAGAAGCATTCATAAAAATTTTCAATTCGGCATCAGGAAAAACAACCGTTCCTATATCTCTACCATCCATGACCACTCCTTTGTTCTTGCCCATTTTCTGTTGTTGTTTTACGAGTATTTTGCGCACTTCGGAAACTTCTGCCACATGACTTACAAATTTGGATACTTCCATGCTACGTATGTCTTTTTCAATATTTTTTCCGTTTAAATAAACTTCTGCAAAACCTAGAATTTGATTAAAATGAAATGAAATATCAATCTGTTTCAATTGTGAAATCAAAAGATTTTTATTGAATTCATTATCATTTATAAAATCGTTCTGCATGGCAAACAAGGTTACAGCCCGATACATGGCTCCAGAATCCACATAGACATATCCCAAAGCTTTGGCCAATTGCTTGGCAACGGTACTTTTGCCTGTCGATGAATATCCGTCAATAGCTATAGTAATTTTATCCATTATCTCAAATCTATTTGAAGGCCGAAAAAACTGGTATTTGCAGCACTGTTATATCGAGCGTGGGAATAACTGAAACGCATTTTGTTGAGCTTTAAACCAATGCCAAACGATAATCCTGAAAAATTACGCTGGTCAACAATCCGCAATTCTTCCGCTCTTCTGAAATTATAACCTAATCGAACGCTAAACCCTCTATCTGGAAATAGTTCAGCTCCAAGAATGGTATGTCTTAATGTTTCATTCAAAAATCCAACCTTTTCTTGGGTCTGATTCCCGTCCAAATCTGTCGTAGCCCTTGCAGGATTGGAAACACCTATTGGCCATTTTTGTAAATTCTCAAAGGTCAAATGCCAACGAATTGGAACGTTTTGAAGGGTTTGCGACATGCCAAAATCAATTTCCATAGGCAACTGTTCTTGTAGCCCTGCGTAGGTGGTGAATTGTGTACCAAGATTTCTTACTACCAGTGCAGCATGAAATTCCAATTGTTCATTGATATACATTCCTGCTAAATCCACAGCACCACCAAGGGAATTGTATTGTTCCAACCGGGAAGTAATAAATTTCGCATTGGCCCCAAAATAAAAATCGGAAAATGGAATTTGGTACGCATACCCAAACGAAAGGGCTGCCTCATTGCCAGTAAATGTTCCCGTTGAAACACCATTGACATCATACCCATCAAAACTTCCGTAATTGATATAGGTCATACCTATGTGAAGTGTATTGACATGCCTATCCCATGTGTAAGCATATGCCGCTGTTCCGTAACCAATACCTCCTAAATAACTGGAATAATTAAGAGCCAATTGATTATCCATTTCAACATTTATAGCAGCAGGATTGTATAATCCACCGACCACGTCATAATCAAAATTGGTAATGACCTTTCCACCCAAAGCCGCCTGACGTGGTGAAGATACCAAATTTAGAAATTGATATGTGGCTTCGCCTCCAAGTTGGGCAAACAAAGGCAGCGAAACGGCAACACAAATTAAAGTGGTAATCCTCTTAAGCATAAGCTTGCAAAAGTAATATATCTTACTTAAACGGTAGCAAGTATATTTTATTTTGGGGAAAAAAATAAGCCTCAACTTTCCGTTGAGGCTTTCGTTATAAAGTTTTGGCGTTCTTCACCTTTTCTTTGGTCAAGGCTTGTTTCAAAACATCGGACATATCCGTTACATAATGAAAGGTCAAACCTTTGAGATATTCGAGTTTTATTTCATGAATGTCGCGCCTATTATCTTCACAAAGAAGAATGTCTGTAATGCGCGCGCGTTTGGCCGCCAATATTTTTTCTTTGATCCCACCCACAGGCAATACTTTTCCACGTAATGTAATCTCACCAGTCATGGCCAAATTCTTTTTCACTTTGCGCTGTGTAAATAAAGACACCAAAGAAGTCAACATTGTCACACCAGCACTTGGACCATCTTTTGGGGTGGCTCCTTCGGGCACGTGAATGTGTACATTGTATTTCTCAAACACTTCAGGATCAATTCCAAATTCTTGCGCATTGGACTTTATGTATTCCATGGCAATCGTTGCCGATTCTTTCATGACATTCCCAAGGTTTCCTGTAATGGTCAATGTGCCTTTTCCTTTTGACAGAATGGATTCTATGAACAAAATATCACCTCCAACCCGAGTCCAAGCCAAGCCAGTTACAACGCCTGCAACATTATTGTTTTCGTATTTATCACGTTCCATCTTTGGGGATCCCAATACTTCGATAATGTCGTTGTTGGTAACCTTTATATTATAGGTTTCTTCCATGGCAATATTTTTGGCCCCAAAACGTACCATTTTTGCCAATTGTTTTTCCAAACCCCTTACCCCAGATTCGCGTGTGTAACCTTCCACAATTTTTTCCATCTGAGGTTTGGCTATCTTGAGATGCTTATCGGTCATTCCATGTTCTTTCAATTGCTTTGGTAACAAATGACGTTTCCCAATTTCCACTTTTTCTTCAATGGTGTACCCAGTAACGTCAATGATTTCCATACGATCTAATAAGGCAGGTTGAATGGAACTCAAACTATTTGCAGTCGCGATGAACATCACTTTAGAAAGGTCAAATCCCATTTCGAGGAAATTATCATAGAACTCACTGTTTTGCTCGGGGTCCAAAACCTCCAACATAGCAGATGAAGGATCACCCTGATTGCTATTGGTCAATTTATCAATCTCGTCCAACACAAATACAGGATTGGAAGTTCCTGCTTTTTTCAAACTCTGAAGAATACGTCCTGGCATCGCACCGATATATGTTTTACGATGTCCTCTAATTTCAGCTTCATCGCGCAAACCACCAAGCGACATTCTTACGTATTCCCTACCCAATGCTTCTGCTATGGATTTTCCAAGTGAGGTTTTTCCAACTCCTGGAGGTCCATATAAACAGAGGATGGGTGACTTCATGTCATTACGCAATTTCAACACAGCCAAATATTCAATGATACGCCTTTTGACATCATCCAATCCATAATGGTCTCTGTCGAGAATTCTTTTGGCACGCTTGAGGTCGAATTTATCCTTGCTAAAATCATTCCAAGGCAAATCCAGAAACAAATCCAAATAGTTTCGTTGTATTGAATATTCTGCTACTTGTGGATTCATCCGCTGTAATTTCATCAATTCCTTATCGAAATGTTCCCCGATTTTATCGTTCCATTTTTTTGTTTGTGAACGCTCTCGCATTTCGTCAATTTCCTCATCATAAGAAACGCCTCCCAACTCCTCCTGAATGGTTTTCATCTGCTGGTGCAAGAAATATTCACGCTGCTGTTGATTCATATCGCTTTGCACCTTGCTCTGAATATCATTTTTGAGCTCCAATTTCTGGAATTCCATATTCATAAATTTCAAGGTTGCCAAGGCTCGCTCTTTCAGGTCATTGATTTCCAATAATTTTTGTTTTTCTTCAACGGAAAGATTCATATTTGAAGACACAAAATTAATCAGGAACGAATTGCTTTCAATATTCTTAATCGCAAAAGTTGCTTCGGTTGGAATATTTGGGCTATCCTTTATAATTCGAAGTGCCAAATCCTTTATGGATTCTATGATGGCTTTGAACTCCTCGCTATCCTCGGCAGGTTTTGCTTCTGCAACATCCCTTACGGTAGCAGTTATATAAGGCTTTTCGGTAATCACCTGATGAATATCAAATCGCTTTTTACCTTGAATGATAATTGTCGTGTTGCCATCAGGCATTTTCAAAACACGAAGAATTCTTGCAACAGTTCCTGTTTTGTAGATGTCTTTTCCAGCGGGGTCTTCAATGGTTTCGTCCTTTTGGGATACCACACCAATTACTTTACTGCCTTTATTGGCATCATTAATCAATTTTATGGATTTATCACGACCTGCAGTAATTGGAATAACAACGCCTGGGAACAAAACGGTGTTTCTCAAAGGCAAAATAGGAAGTGTTTCTGGTAAGGATTCGTTGTTTATTTCTGCTTCGTCCTCTGGGGTCAATAAAGGGATCAATTCTGAATTTTCATCAAAATCCTGAAATGACAAACTGTCAAGACTTAAAAATTTAGATTTCGTCATATTTAAATATAGGTCATTCTGTCATTAAAATAAACAGAACTCAAATTTGATTTATTAAAACGCATAATTATTTATATTCTGATTATTAATTACTTACTGATTAAAAACAGATAAATTACATCACTGTAATTTCAATAGTTATGCCATTAGTCGAGAATGTTGGAAAAACTTTTTTTATCTCAAAGTGTAACAAACTTTGCATAACTTCATCATTATACTAAAGCAAATGTTTTTTTGACACTAACCAATCAAAATATCGAGCAGCTCATTCAGCTTTGCAAATCTAAAGATCAGCGTGCACAACTTGAGGTCTATAATAGATATTACAAAGCTATGTATAACACTTCTTATCGAATTGTGAAGGATTCGTATAAGGCAGAAGACATCATGCAGGAATCATTCTTGTCGGCCTTCACAAAGTTGGACACTTTAAAAGATGCCTCGATGTTCGGTGCTTGGTTAAAACGTATTGTAGTGAATAATAGTATCTATTTCTACAATCAAAACAACAAATACCAAGAGGTATCATTGGATGATTTGATATACAAAGTTGAAGACGAACAAGGAATCGCTGAGGATGATGATTTGATGACGATAAAAGCATCACAGATTTTGGCAACAATGAAGACGCTAAAGGATTCTTATCGAACTAGTCTGAATTTGCATCTGATTGAAGGCTATGATTACGAGGAAATAAGTGAGATAATGAATATAAGCCATGCCAATTGCAGAACAATGATTTCAAGAGCAAAAGATAGTTTAAGACAAAAATTGCTTTTAATAGCTTAACAAAACGAATTATGAAAGAAGATAATATAGACCTGCTTTTCGGGAATTTGAAAGATGAATTCGATGTTGAATTGCCAAACATTGGCCATCAAGAACGGTTTTTGACAAAATTGAATTCTTTGGATGCTAAAGTGAAAGGAACAAAGCCCGCATACTTCGAGCTATGGAAACCATTGATGGCTGTAGCTGCAACCATTGTAGTATGTTTTAGTTTAATTACTTTTTTAAACCAACAGCCAGAACAGAAAGGTTTGGCCAGTGTGTCGCCTGAATTATCAAAAACACAGGATTTCTTTACATCAACAATCAAAAACGAACTGGATTATCTCAATAAAGAGCGAACGCCGGAAACGCAAGCTCTTATTGATGATGCCATGAAACAATTAAAAATACTTGAGGACGATTATGAATCCCTCAAAAAGGACCTTACCGAAAGTGGCAACGATAAACGCGTTATTTATGCCATGATCAGTAATTTTCAAAACAGAATCGAACTGTTGCAAAACGTTATGGAACGTATCGAGGATGTAAAACATTTCAAACAACTGACGCTTTAAATTCAATATTAATTTTTCTTTCTGCTTAGAAATGATCAAAAATCTTAAAATTATGAAATCACAATTATTTTATAAAACAGTCTATATGCTTTTATTGATTCCCACTTTGGTATTAGGGAACAACAATCCTGAATGGAATGCCGCTCATACCAAGGAAAAAACAATAAAAAAGGAATATACAGTAAACAGCAATGCAACCTTAAAGGTTCATAACAGCTATGGAAATGTCAATGTATTGACTTATTCAGGAAACAAAGTGTTAATTGAAGTAACCATTAAAACCATTAGTAACAATGCCGACAAAGCAAAGGAAAAATTGGATGAAATCACAGTGGAATTCAATGCTTCTTCTGATTTGGTTTCTGCTAAAACGATTTTTAACAAGAACAAATCCAAATCTTGGTGGAACAATTGGGGCAGCAGTAACAACGTGAAGATGGAAGTTAATTATGTCATCAAGTTACCAATTACCAATAATGTAGATTTGAACAATGACTACGGGAACATCAATCTTGAAAAATTGGAAGGGCGTGCGGTTCTCAACTGCGATTATGGAAAAATAACCACTAAGGAATTGATGGCGGATAACAACTCCATTTCCTTTGATTATACCAATAATAGCTATTTTGAGTACATTAAAAGTGGTAAAATCAACGCCGATTATAGCGACTATACCGTTGCAAAGGCAAAACAATTGACTGTGAACGCCGATTATACAAAATCGAATATTAAAATTGCCGAGGATGTCAATTACACATGTGATTACGGTTCCTTTACCGCAGAAAACATTAATAATCTAAAGGGCAATGGCGATTATCTCACAGTAGTATTGGGTGATGTATATAAAAATGTAGAAATCAACGCAGATTATGGTTCCATAAAAATTGGAAAGATGACTGCCAATGCAGGTAATGTAAATATCGTTGCAAACTATGCGGGTATAACCATAGGATACGATCCGGCCTATAATTTTAAATTCGAGTTGGATTTGGAGTATGCGTCCTTAAGAGATTCTGACGGCTTTGAATTCTCTAAGAAAAAACTTGAAACTTCCGAAAAATATTATCTCGGTTATTACGGAAGTCCATCTGCTTCAAGCCTTGTTAAAATAAGTTCAGATTATGGAAGCGTATCTTTCAAAAGAAATTAATCGAATAAATACAACCAATCATGAAAATATAAATTTTATTAAATGTTGGCGTTAATTTAAAAAACTTGAGAATGAAAACAATTATTCTAAGCATACAGTTTTTAATTTTCAATTATGCGTTTGCTGTCGCACAAGAACAAGTATCCATTAGTCCTAATCCTCAACAAATATTTGTAGAAATTGGTGAGAATAAAAAATATTTGAATATTGACTTTTTAGTCGAGAGTAAGACATCAGATACGCTTACCCTATCAAAAATTGTAGTAACTGTTTTTGACAAAAATAATCTTATAATTCATCAACGTTTTTTAGACAACAACGGTACCGCCCCAAGCATACAAACCATTCCTAATAGATTATTTGCAGGAAAGGAGAGAAAACTAATATTCAACCCTTTTTCAGAATTTGATTTAGGAATTGCATTAGATAAAATAGAATTTCAATTCACTTTCACTACAAATGAAGATGATGAGACAATTGTAAAAACTGTAATCAACCCTCAAAACTACATACAAAAGGAGGCATATTCTTTTCCTCTAACAGGCAAAATACTTGTTTATGATGCACACGATTATTATTCTCATCATAGACGTTTTGATTATGAATTTGAGCCAATTAAGCAACTTGGTATTACCAGCAATTTTATGAGATATGCTTATGATTTTGTAATTCTTGATAGTGAGAACAAGCTATATGTTGGAGAAAAAGGGATACCAGAAAGTTATGTTGGATATGGGAAAGAGATTTATTCTGTAGCAGATGGCATTGTTGTTTATGCTTCAAATAAACATAAGGATGATAAAACATTTGATATACCAGAAATTGCCAACAATCCCCTTGAACTCTACGGAAATTGCATTGCCATTCAACATAATGATAATAGTATAAGTATTTACGGTCATTTAAAGCAAAACAGTTTAAAGGTGAAAGTGGGAGACATCGTTAAAGCAAAACAAGAGATTTCTTCCATTGGGATTTCAGGTAGTTCTTTTTTTCCACACTTGCACTTTGAAATTAGGACTTCAATAAAAGGCTCAGCCGAGGGACTGCCATCTTATTTTTCAAACATTTTTATTTTAGAATCTGATGGGCAAATAAAATTAAAATCTGGATTACCTGAAACAGGAAGTATAATCATATCTAATTAGAAAAATTGCAATTGGCCATTTCGCAGCTTTGAGCAGTCGAAAACTTAGGTAGCACCCATCATGTAATTTTTCGTTTTTTTTAATAAGTTAATTTAATCAATAGTAAATTTGAAAATCTACATAAATAAGAATGAGAATTATTGAAATAGTCGAATTAATAAATCACATTAAAGTATCCTTCAGTAATATAATGTAAAAAGCCACTTTGAGAGTTCACCTCACAACCAAAACTTCCCCTTATATGATGATTTAAAATATCATGATCTTCAATAGTGATATGACCATCGCCAATGCCACTTTGCATTAAGTCTGCGAGATTGCTGTAAGTTACGTTCAAGTTTGGAATGGAGACAATACTTTCTGGGCTATAATAATAAGTTCCTGCTAAAATATCAGAAGGCAAATAAAGTATGATAGAATGATAATTGTTCTGAGAACCGGTAATGGCAATAAAATCACTATCATCCGGACCATCATACTGCGTTGTATAAATTTGATGAACACTAAATTCCGTACCATTTAATTTGGCACTAAATGTGTTTTGGAAATCTTCAGGAATATCAGGGTTTTCATTTAAAGTAGGTACGAATAAGTCACCATCAAATGGTTCATTGTCACAAGAGGATATTATCGCCAAAGTAACCATAAATGAAATGAAAATTAGAGCCTTTTTCACTGATTTTCTTTTTCTAAAGATACAATTTTAATTTGTCTGATGGTCTTTTGGGACTCGAAACAAAAGCACAATCCCTACCAAAAAGAAGATGAACAAAAACAAAATGGCATTTCGCATACTGCCCGTAATCTGATCGATGGTCGCAAAAATTACCATGCCAATTACAATTCCAATTTTTTCGGCTACGTCATAAAAGCTAAAGTACGAAGTAGTGTCCTTTGTATGAGGCAAAAACTTCGAATACGTAGAACGGGCAAGCGACTGGATACCACCCATTACAAATCCTACACAGGCGGCAGCTATATAAAAATCCGTTGGAGTAATCATAAAATATGCGTAGAAACAGAGACTCATCCATATAAAGTTGACAACTATCAACGTTCTAATATTTCCAAATTTTGCAGAAGCACTTGAAGTTAGCAACGCACCAAAAACTGCAACAATTTGAATGATTAGAATACTTATGATAAGGCCCAAAGTTTTTTCTTCACTATCTGCCCAAGCGATCTCCTCTTCACCAAAATATACTGCCACCAACATAATGGTCTGTACCGCCATACTAAAAACGAAAAACGCTGTCAAATACCGTTTCAGTCTCAAATCTTTTTTTAACTGCTTCCAAACCAATTTGAGCTCTTTAAATCCATTAAAAACTACTGCGGTTGTGACTTTATGTCCTTTGGAAGTTCCTTTGGGCAACCAGTAAAAGCTATACTGACTGAATATAATCCACCATATACCAACAGTGATGAATGCAACTTTCATGGCTTCCAAGGATGCCACATCTTTATCCTCATCGGTAATTCCTATATCGAATCCAAAATATTGCGGGAACATGACCATCGCTAAATTGATGATCAATAGAATGACACTACCAATATATCCTAGACTAAACCCTTTGGCACTGACCTTATCCTGCTGTTCCTCAAATGCGATGTCAGGCAAATATGAATTGTAGAACACCAAACTGCCCCAATAACCAATCAATCCCATGAAATAAAACAGTAGGCTCCAATAAATATTTTCAAGGCTGAACCAATAGAGCCCAATGCATCCCAAACCTCCTACATAGCAGAAAAATTTCATGAAATTTTTCTTGTTGCCAACATAATCGGCAATTCCTGAAAGAATTGGCGAGGTAAAAGACACCACCAAAAAGGTAAATGCTGTAACGAATGTTATAAGCGCTGTGCTCTTAAATTCAAATCCAAAGGCAGGAACGATTTTTTCAATTTGGCCCACAAACAGTGCTGAATAAAAAATTGGGAATATAGAGGAAGCTATGGTTAAGGTGTAAACTGAATTTGCCCAATCATAAAATGCCCACGCGTTGAGCAATTTTTTGCTGCCTTTTTGAAGTTCTGCCATATTATCTCATAAAAAAAGCTGTTCAATTTGAACAGCTTCGAAATTAGATAAATATTTTTAATAATATGATATTTAACTTTTAAATGACGTAACACCAAATTTCTTGGCTTCTATGACTGCTTTGGGAGCCAACGCTTCAATGTGTTTAATACGTGTATGATTGGCTGGGTGTGAGCTCAAAAATTCTGGTGGTGCAGTTTTTCCACCACTTTGGGCACTCATACGACGCCACAAATCTGCAGCTTCCATTGGATTATAACCAGCAATGGCCATTAGATACAAACCGATTTCGTCGGCTTCCGATTCATGGCTTCTACTAAATGGTAACATAACACCTACCTGTGTGCCAACTCCATAAGCCTGATTAAAAATATTGAGGGTTTGTTGATCTTTGATTGCAACATTACCAGCTACTGCTCCAAGTTGTTGCAGCATACCAGCACTCATACGTTGTTGTCCGTGGTTGGCCAATGCATGCGCCACTTCATGACCCATAATAGCTGCTACGCCGGCTTCACCATCAGCAATAGGAAGAATTCCTGTGTAAAACACAATTTTACCTCCAGGCATACACCATGCATTAACTGTTTTATCTTCAACTAAGGTATATTCCCATTGATAACCTTCCAAATATCCTTGATAATTGTTAGCATTCAACCAACGCTCTGAAGCAGCAGCAATTTTCTGACCAACAGATTTAATCATTTGAGCCTCTTTTGTACCTGTAACAACTTTGTTTTCATTCAAAAACTGATCGTACTGTGCAAAGGCAGTTGGAAAAATTTGAGAATTCGGCATAAGAGCCAAAGTTTTCTTTCCCGTAAATGGATTGGTTGCACATCCTAAAAAGAGAGCAACAGTTCCAATAGCTATAATATAATTTTTGTACGCCATTTTAGTGTTTTTTTATTTTTTATATAAAAATACAAAAACCGTACCCCAATTAATGAACACATTCGCTATTATAATGAACACATTTCAAAACATAACTAAATTTGTTTTCCAAAAAGATGAATTTCGGAAAAATTCTTATCTACAATCATAGAATTATCTCCATTTAATTTAATGTCACTAAATGGCACTTCCACATTATCCACCTGTACTTTATCAACTTTAAAAGGCATGCCATGAAAACTCAATTTAAATGTTTCAAAATGTGCAACGTATTTACCTTCCTTATGCTGTTGGATGATCAATTCATTAGGTTTACCTGTTAATTTAAAGGTTCGCAAACTGTACCTTCCTTTCGTATAATCATAACCATCGTGGGCATCATCGAACAATGTTGAATCTTCCTTTCCTTCTTTATAATAAACTTCCAGCGTGATTTCATCAATGTTTTTTTCCCCAACGTATTGCTGAATAGGATACTTTGGAATAATGGCGCCTTCTTTAACAAAAATAGGCATACTGTCAATATCAGCATCTACCCAAGCCTCTCTACCCCCATTGACCACTTGATCGGTCCAATAATTGACCCATTTGCCCCTAGGGAAAAACATGCGTCTTCCTCTGGCGTTTGGTTCTAAAATTGGGCAAATCAACATTTGATCACCAAAAATGAATTCGTCAATACGATAATGGGTGTGACTATCTTCTTGGTCATATAAAACCAAGGATTTGATCATAGGAATTCCGTCTTCTACATATTTCCAAAAAGCGGTATATAAATATGGTAATAATTGATATCGAAGCTCAATAAATTTTCGAACAATGTTCGTCACATCATCATCAAATGCCCAAGGTTCCTGATGGCCATGGTCACCCGAGGAATGTACACGACAGAAAGGATGAAACACACCCAGTTGAATCCAACGAGTAAACAGTTCGCCTTGAGGTTGCTCAGCAAAACCTCCAATATCACTCCCTGCAAATGAAAAACCAGACATCGCCATTCGTTGTGCCTGTACATTGGCAATCCACAAATGTTCCCAATTTGCAACGTTATCCCCAGTCCAAGTGGAACTATAGCGTTGTGAACCAGAATAGGCAGCTCTGGTTATCACAAATGGGCGTTTCGGGTAAGCAAATTTCTTTACGCCTTGGTAAGTAGCGCGTGCCATTTGCATTCCATATATGTTATGGGCCTTTCTGTGACTGCAACGATTTCCTTCATATTCATGGCGCACATCATCTGGAAAAGTCTTGTTTGGTACTTCCATTACAGCCGGTTCGTTCATATCATTCCATACGCCTTTAACATTGATATCTTCTATCAATTCCCGAAATAATTCCGACCACCAATCACGAACTTTTTTATTTGTGAAATCTGGAAAATAACAATCCCCAGGCCACACTTTCCCTTTCATGTAGGCGCCATCGGCACGCTTACAGAAATAATCATTATCCAAAGCTTCTTTAAAAACCGAATATTCCTTATCTATTTTTATCCCTGGATCAATAATGACCACGGTTTTAAATCCATCTTCCAACAATTCCTTCACCATTCGTTTGGGATCTGGAAAATGTTCCTTATCCCAAGTGAAGCAACGAAAACCGTCCATGTAATCAATATCCAAATAAATGGCATCACATGGAATTTTTAATTTCCTGAATTTTTGGGTAATTTCCTTGACCTTCGATTCTGGATAATAGCTCCATTTACATTGATGAAAACCCAATGCCCACAATGGTGGCAATTGATGTGGTTTTCCTGTTAAATCGGTATAATTGGCTACAACATCCTCCATTTTAGGACCATAGATGAAATAATAGTTCATCTCGCCTCCTTGAGCCCAAAAACTAGTTACGTTTCGACGTTCATAAGAAAAATCAAAATAGGAACGGAACGTATTGTCAAAAAAAATACCATAAGACTTTTTGTTGTAAAGGCCGGTATAAAAGGGAATTGCCTTATAAATTGGATCCGTACCTTTGCCATAAGCATAAGAATCCGTTACCCAATTTTCAAAACGTTTGCCTTTAAGATTGAGTTCCACTGGTTTGTCGCCAAGTCCAAAATAACATTCGCCATCGTGAGACTGTTTGCTCATTTTTACTATATTACCGCCATATTCATAACTTTCTTCCCAGTGGAAACCAAGTTCCTCTTCATTGATCAACTTCCCGTCCAAAACATCATAAATGGACACTTTCATGTTCGATTTTTGAATCAAGCAAATGAGCTTTGACGTTGTAATCTTATAGGCGGTGTCAGTGTCCACAATGTCCAAGGCATTATAACCTTTACTCGCATATTTGGTTATGGCATATGAGAAATCCTTAGCGAAGGTGCCAGTAGTAGTGTATCGAAAACGCAAAACGCTATCCCGTACAATGGTCATTTCTAATATGACTTCGTTTTCCCCAGTAAAAAATAAAGTGTCAACGTTTTTTTTGTAAGCAATTATCTTTGATGGAAATAAATTTCCTTTTTGTTCTAATTCGGTATTAACAATCATAGTTCTGGTATTGGTGGAACACAAAAAAAAGCAATAGTTTGCATATATAAAACATAAGTTTTGAGGAATTGTTAACTACAACGTTTTCGCTTTAAATGTGTGATAAGATTTTACTTTTTGGAGGGTTTTGAAATGTCCTTTTTTTTCGCTTTAGCGGGAACTTTTTGGTTTTTTTTTGAAGTAGTTTTTGTTTTGACTTTTAAAATTGGCATTTTTAATATCTCAGTATATTTAAATGCTACCATTCCCAATGGAGGAATCGATAATTCTGCCGAAAAATCCCTAAAATGCTGTGGCTCTTTTTTGGATGAAAATGGCTTGTTGATAAAATCACCGGTTCCATTATAAATTTTGGAATCGCTATTAAAAATCTCTTTCATCTTTCCTTTAAAAGGAAGCCCGATGCGATATTTTCGCTGAGGAATTGGTGTCATATTGCACACAACAATTATAGTATCCATAATCTCTTCAGCGTATCTAATATAACAATATATTGAATTTTTGTTGTCACTATGGTCTATCCACTCAAAGCCTTCCCAGTTAAATTGTTTTTCATGCAAAGCCTTTTCATTACGATATAGAGTGTTCAAATCCATGACAAGTGTTTTGATACCTTTATGAAAATCATATTGAAGCAAATTCCAATCGAGTCCTTCCTCGAAATTCCATTCGCTGGTTTGTCCAAACTCACAGCCCTGAAACAGTAATTTTGTGCCAGGATGTGTAAACATATAACTATATAATACTCGTAAATTGGCGAATTTCTGCCATTCGTCGCCAGGCATTTTATATATCATTGATTTTTTGCCATATACCACTTCATCATGAGAAAAAGGTAACACAAAATTTTCCGTAAAGGCATATGTCATGGAAAAAGTCAAATCATTTTGATGGTATTGTCTATAAATGGGAGGTTTTGAAAAATACTCAAGCGTATCGTGCATCCATCCCATCATCCATTTCATTCCAAATCCAAGTCCTCCTATAAAAGTCGGTTTTGATACCATTGGAAATGCGGTCGATTCTTCTGCAATGGTCTGCACATCGGGAAAACTGCTATACACCGCTTCGTTCATGTCGCGCATAAATGAAATTGCTTCCAAATTCTCACGGCCCCCAAATATATTTTGTTCCCATTCACCATCCTTTCTGCTATAATCTAAAAATAGCATCGATGCCACAGCATCCACACGCAAACCGTCGACATGATATTGGTCGAGCCAAAAAATAGCGTTGCTGATTAAAAATGAACGTACTTCATTTCTTCCATAATTAAAGATCAAACTTTTCCAGTCGTTATGATACCCCTTCCTTTTATCTGGATGCTCATATAATGAAGACCCATCAAAAAACCCAAGTCCATGAGCGTCTTCAGGAAAATGGGATGGCACCCAATCCAGGATCACACCAATATCGTTTTTATGAAACGTGTCGACCAAATATTTGAACTCCTCTGGATATCCAAATCTTGATGTTGGTGCAAAATATCCTGTAATTTGATAACCCCAACTAGGATCATAAGGATATTCCATAATTGGCATTAACTCCACATGCGTAAAGTTCATGTCCTTCACATACGTGACCAACACATCGGCCAATTCAAAATAGGATAAATAGCGATCTTCGGTCGCATGACGCCTCCATGAACCTAAATGTACTTCATACACTGAATATGGGGCATCCAATGCATTGTGGTCTTTTCTCTTTTTCAGCCATTTGTTATCCTTCCAACTATAGTCGTCATCCCAAACGATTGATGCCGTTTGTGGTGGATGCTCATTACGTCGGGCATAGGGGTCGGCCTTTTCAGTTTTTACATTGTTGATTGAACTATGGATTTTATATTTATACGTACTGCCCTTACCAATGTTGGGAATAAATCCTTCCCAAATACCGCTTTTATCCCATCTTACATTCAGTTTGTGCTCACCATCAGTCCAAAAATTGAAATCCCCAATAACCGAAACCTGCAGTGCACTCGGTGCCCAAACAGCAAAATAAGTACCATCGACACCATCTACAGATATGGGATGGGAACCAAACTTTACGTAAAGACGAAAATGTTTTCCCGCGAAAAAAAGATTGATATCAAAATCTGAAAAACGACTATATACTTTTACTTCTGCCATAATGCTAATGATTCATAATATTAGAAATTCCTTTTAAGGGTATCACTGCCCAACGTGGACGGGAATTGAGTTCATAACCCAATTCATAAACTGCTTTTTCCAATAAACAATATTTTAATATAAAAATGCGCTCCTGATTATAGCCTATATTGATATTGGCATCCTCTATTGTTGCCGTATAGGTTTCTAAAAATATTCCTGTAAAATAACTGTATAAAATTTCAGCAGCTTCGAATAACTCATCTTGACCGTGCTGGTATTTTTCAATATTATTGAAAATGGTAGCGTAAATGGCATAATGAAATGAACGGAATAATCCAGCGACATCCTTTAATGGTGGTTGCTTCACTTTCCTATCCCGAATCGTACTTTCTGGTTCCCCTTCAAAATCAAGAATATAAAAGTCGTCTTCCTGAACCAGAATCTGACCTAAATGATAATCTCCGTGCACACGGATCCGTTCTCCTTTTAGTTTTGTCCAATCAAAAGTCACAAACCGTTTTCTGACAGCATTTTTATTCTCTAAAAAATCATTCGCCAGTTTTAAGGCCAAGCCATCCAATTTATGCAAACTATTCTCAATCAAATTGAGACGGTTCTGAAATTGATGGATCAACCTATTTTTGAGCCATACGGTATAATCATTATTAAAATTTGACGGTGTAAAACCAGTATCTTCAAATTCCGAACCCAAAGCCACGTGCATTTCTGCTGTTCGCTTGGCCAACTGTACTAGTTTCAAAAACAATTTGAGGCCTACCCAATCGATGATTTCCGGTGGAATGTCCTTAATCTTTAGCCTTGTGAATAATTCCAATTTCGGTAGATGGTCAATACTGATCTGTTTATATTCCAAATTGGCAAATACCATATTCAACTCCTTTAGCATAAATTCCCATGCGTCACCTTGATTAGGAATCATTTCTTGCATTAACCCAATGGTAACATCAATATTATCAGAATCCATCATATTGATGCTGCCCAAATACATGGGTGTATTTTTAAATTCTTTTTTCTCCGAAAGAAAACGGCTCATCTCGTAATCAGGGTTCTTATCTGAATACAATCGTCTGAAAAATTTCAATACATACTTTTCATTGTAAACAATGGATGTATTGCTCTGCTCTAGCCCCATAAATCGAGAGGACTCGTACAACACGTTTTTAAATGTTGAATTTTTATGGTATTGAACTCTAGTCTTGTCTTTTGGTACTGCATTCAAAATACGTTCAAACACCAATTTTCTAAAGGATTCCAAATTGATGGCATCGATAAGAAAACCCTCCTGTCCTTTGATACTGATTGGTAGGATCCTATCTTTGTCCGCAAAACTCTCATCAGAAACGAAGGCAATCGGTAAAAAGTAATGTTGATAAAATGCTTCTTCAAAATTAACCTCCAAAAGCAAACCATAATACACTTCTTCATGCTGCTGGATCCGAAAATAATCTGCCAACTCGATATATTTCAATTTACTGGCCTTTCCTCCATACCATCGTTGTCTAATAATATAAGATTCCAATACTTCGGAAAGAAATGCTTTTACAAAATCCTCGTTTTCAAGTAATCCTTCCCAAGTTACGTCAAAATCGTACGGTGGACTTAAGTTCGTTTTTGATGTGTGCTTTGCCATATCTACTTATTTATTTTAAAAACATGAAATGGTAAACTGGGATGCAACTCTACATAATTCCATTCTTGATACCAGTTAAAGCTATTTCCTGTCATCAGGTCCCATACCTGAATTTGATGACCAGATAAAACACCTAATTCATCTAGAGGAACTTGCACAGCGCCTTGTTGGGTGTTATGAGGATCTAAACTTATAATAATCATAAATTCATCGGTTTTGCTATCATTCCATTTGTAAAATGCAAGAATATTTGAATTCTCTATCTGGCAAAATTTTATATTATTTGTTTGTTGCAATGCCTCGTGATGATGTCTTATTTCATTGATTCGTGAAATCATAAGCGACAACTTGGTTTCCTTGCTCCAATCATAATTATAAATCTGGAATTTTTCAGAATTGAGATATTCCTCCTTTCCAGTCATGGCATCACTGATCATATATTCAAATACAGGCCCATAGATACCAGTATTACTGCTTAAGGTTGCCGCCAATACATAACGCTGAATGTATTTTGATTCATTGGCTCCCTGTAAATGAAAAGGATTTATATCTGGAGTGTTAGGCCAGAAATTAGGACGCATGTACTCTTTCTGGTGGGTCTGGGTCAATTCGGTCAAATATTCGATAAATTCCTGTTTAGTGTCCCTCCAAGTAAAGTAGGTATATGATTGGGTATAACCTTGCTTGGCCAATTGCTGCATCACTTTGGGCCTTGTAAAGGCCTCTGCCAAAAACAAGACGTCCGGATGCTTTTTCTTGACCTCTGTAATGATCCAATTCCAAAAATAATAAGGCTTCGTATGAGGATTATCGACTCTAAAAATATTGATTCCACAATCTATCCAATAAAA
>JBGTDZ010000067.1:0-5394 GCA_041748055.1 Aquaticitalea sp. | reverse complement strand
CATTTGTTAACAAGTAAGATTTTTTAGACTCGCAAATAATCGTATTTTTACGCTCAAATTAACCAAACTATTTAATGGGTAAGATCATTGCTATTGCCAATCAGAAAGGTGGCGTCGGAAAAACCACAACGTCAGTAAACCTTGCTGCTTCCTTGGGTGTTTTGGAAAAAAAAGTGCTGTTGATCGATGCCGATCCGCAGGCGAATGCTTCCTCAGGACTTGGTGTGGATGTTGACAGTGTAGAGATTGGATCCTATCAATTGATTGAACATTCGGCATCGGCTGAAGAGTGCATCATTAAAACCTCTGCGCCCAACTTGGACATCATTCCTGCACATATCGATTTGGTGGCCATAGAAATAGAATTGGTTGATAAAGAAGAACGCGAGTACATGCTAAAAAAAGCAATTTCGCATTTGAGAGCTTCTTATGATTATATTCTTATAGATTGTGCACCGTCTTTGGGATTACTGACACTAAATGCACTGACAGCAGCAGATTCGGTCATCATTCCTATACAATGCGAATATTTTGCTTTGGAAGGTTTGGGAAAATTGCTCAATACCATTAAAAGTGTTCAGCGCATCCATAATGCTCACTTGGACATTGAAGGGATGTTGCTAACCATGTACGACTCCCGTTTGCGCTTGTCCAATCAAGTTGTGGAAGAAGTTCAAAAACACTTCAGTGATATGGTTTTCCAAACGATCATACAGCGCAATGTGCGTTTGAGCGAGGCTCCAAGTTATGGTGAAAGCATCATCAATTATGATGTCAGCAGTAAAGGGGCATCCAATTATTTAAGTTTGGCCAAGGAAATCATCAAAAAACATGAGAACTAATGGCGAAGGCAATACAGAAACAAGCCTTGGGCAGAGGCTTATCGGCACTTTTAAAAGATCCAAGCAACGACATCAAATCTGTTCAGGATAAAAACGCAGATAAGGTAATCGGGAATATTGTGGAATTGGAATTAAGTGTCATTGACATCAACCCGTTTCAACCTCGTACCAATTTCAATGAGGAAACTCTACGGGAATTGGCTTCCTCCATCAAAGAATTGGGTGTCATACAGCCCATTACCGTTCGCAAGCTCGATTTTAATAAATATCAATTGGCCTCTGGAGAGCGGCGTTTTAGAGCCTCCAAGCTGATAGGATTGGAAACCATTCCAGCTTATATCCGCATTGCGAATGACCAAGAATCCTTGGAGATGGCTTTGGTGGAAAATATCCAACGTCAGGATTTGGATCCCATCGAGATTGCGCTGTCCTATCAGCGTTTGATTGATGATATCAACCTCACACAAGAGCAGATGAGTGAGCGTGTCGGAAAAAAACGTTCCACTATTGCAAACTATCTTCGATTATTAAGGTTAGATCCCATCATCCAAACAGGCATGAGAGATGGTTTTATCTCTATGGGTCATGGTCGCGCCATGATCAATATTGACGATCAAACTAGTCAGTTGGATATCTATGAAAAAATCATCAGCAGCCAACTTTCTGTAAGGGATACGGAGGCATTGGTAAAAAATTATCATACAACCAATAAAGTTACTGTTCCCCAGAAGGAGGAATCAGAAGAACTTCCAAAATATATCAAAAAGGGCATCAAGGAATTTTCAGAATACTTTGGACAGAAAATCAGCGTTAAGGTGAGTAAGAATGGCAAAGGCAACATCACGATTCCATTCCATTCCGAAGAAGATTTTAACCGCATTAAAAAATTGGTTCAAAGTGCCAAATAAAATTGTCCATAGCGTTGTATTCTGCCTGATCAGTTTTTTCTCATTTTCGCAGGTACTCAACGATAGTATTCCAGAAGAACTTCCGAAGGAACTAGTTGTAACCGAAGAAATAATCAGAGAGCCCATCAATCCTTTATCTCCGGCAAGAGCCGCTTTTTACTCCGCTATTTTGCCTGGTTTAGGTCAGGCCTACAATAAAAAATACTGGAAAGTCCCGATTGCAGTTGGCGGAATTGCTACAGGTATTTATTTTTACCAACGTAATAATAAGGAGTACAATCGTTATAGAGATGCCTACAAAAGCCGATTGGCTGGTTACGAAACTGATGAGTTTTTTGGCCGTGTCACCGACGACGGTTTGATAAGGGCCCAAGAAACCTTAAAGCAAAACAAGGAACTCTCTATATTGATTACAATTGGTATTTATGCGCTAAATATCATTGATGCCAACGTCGATGCACACTTACTTCAATTTAATGTTGATGAAAATTTGGCATTGAAACCTCATTTTCAATATAATGAGCAAGAAAATTCATCCGATTTGGGATTAACATTCAACTTCAAATTTTAAGTCATGAAAATCGCTTTGCTTGGGTATGGTAAAATGGGGAAAACTATTGAAAAAATAGCGATCGAGCGTGGCCATACCATTGTTATTAAAACATCTCTAGAAGATGGTTATGACATCACAAAAGCTGACGTTGCTATCGATTTTAGTGTTCCGAACGCGGCTTTTTTCAATATAGTGAACTGTTTTAAACACGGAATACCAGTTATTTCCGGTACTACTGGTTGGCTTCATAATTACGATAAAGCCATTGAAATTTGCAATAAAGAGGATGGGGCCTTTTTATATGCCTCCAATTTCAGCCTTGGTGTCAACATTTTTTTTGAATTGAACAGATATCTTTCAAGATTAATGAAAGGACAATCGCAATATAAAGTGAGTATGGAAGAAATACACCATACACAAAAATTGGATGCACCAAGCGGCACTGCCATTTCGCTCGCCAATGATATTATTGCGAATTCTGAATACCAAAATTGGACCTTGGAAACTCCAAAAAATAATGAAATAGGCATTTCTGCAAAGCGCATTGAGAACGTTCCTGGAACCCACGAAATAATCTATGAATCATCTTTGGACAGTCTCCAAATAAAACATACAGCACATAGCAGGGAAGGTTTTGCACTTGGTGCTGTCATTGCTGCCGAATGGATTTTTGACAAAAAAGGAGTTTTTACAATGAAGAATGTGTTAAATATTGGATAAGCACTTTCTATTTTTTATACGCCTCCCCATTCACCCGAATTTCTAGTTTTCTAAATGTTAAAAAAACAAAAACGAGAAGTGATAACCAATTCAAACTGATTATATTTGGAAGCTAATTAATTTCACTACGTGAAGATTCCTGCGAATTACATTCGTAAATCGTAAAAATCGTACATCTAAAACCAACATAATGACATTCACTCAATGGTTTATCTTTTTCATGGTCGTTCAGGTCATTCATGGACTTGGCACTTGGAAACTTTATATAAAGGCTGGAAGACAGGCATGGGAAGCCTTCGTTCCTATCTATAATGCGGTCATTCTGATGAAAATCATCAACAGACCGTGGTGGTGGACGATTTTGCTATTTGTTCCTATTGTGAATCTAATCATGTTCCCTGTAGTTTGGGTCGAAACAGCCAGGAGTTTTGGTAAAAATTCGACAACCGATACACTGTTGGCACTTTTTACTTTAGGGTTTTATAATTACTATCTCAACTATTTTGTAGACGTTACGCACGTCAAGGATCGCAGTTTGCATCCACGTACGGCAGCTGGTGATTGGGTGAGTTCCATATTGTTTGCCATTGTTGCGGCAACCATTGTACACACCTATTTCATTCAACCTTTTACCATTCCTACGTCCTCATTGGAAAAAACCCTTTTGGTGGGCGATTTTCTGTTTGTGAGCAAAATGCATTACGGGCCGAGGATTCCGATGACAACCATTGCTGCGCCCATGGTGCATGACACTATTCCTGTGGTAAAAGTAAAGTCGTATTTACCCCATCCTCAACTGCCCTATATGCGATTGCCAGGATTTCAAAAAATAAAACGTAATGATATTGTTGTCTTCAACTGGCCTGTTGACACCATGTTGGACATGTATCACACCGACAAATATTATTATAAGCCAATTGACAAAAAGACAAATTATGTAAAACGTTGTGTAGGTCTTCCTGGAGATTCCTTATCTATTAAAGATGGATATGTCTATATCAACGGCACAAAAAATCTCTTACCAGATAGGGCACGCGTCCAGTTTTCCTATGATATCGAATTCAAGGGACAGTTTTCATCCAATGAAGAGGTTTATAATCTTTTAAACCGATATGATATCACCGATGGCATTGGTTATGACGAACAAACAAGTTCCTATTATCTTCCTGCGGTTGCAGAAGATGCGATGAATCGATTAAAGAATCATCCAAATGTTGCTAGTATTACAGTGCGAAAAGATTCTTTGGGTCAAGCTGAGAGTGGTATATTTCCAAAAGACCCAGCATATTCTTGGAACAATGACTTTTTTGGACCATTGTATATTCCAAAAGCAGGTGCCACCATTGACTTGAATCCTGAGGTTTTGCCACTTTATAAGCGAGCCATTACAGAATATGAAGGGCATAAACTATCTGTCAATGGTAACCAAATCAGCATCGATGGGAAGCCCGCAAGTACTTTCACGTTTACCAAAGATTACTATTGGATGATGGGTGACAATCGGCATAACTCACAAGATTCGAGATACTGGGGTTTTGTACCTTTCGACCATGTGGTCGGAAAACCTACCTTTATTTGGATGAGTTGGGACACTAATGGCAAACCTCGTTTAGATCGATTCTTTACAACCGTTGGTGGCAGTGGAAAGCCGGTATCTTACCTAATTCCTGCAATTATTGTTGGTGTCATTTTGTTTGGATTCAATGCTTGGAGAAAGAAGCGAAAAGCGAACGGATAGATTTTTTGGATTGTTTCCATTATTCTTCATTTCCACGATTTCAAAGTATTAATTGATGCAATTAACTAAGCATCTTTTTCCACTACAAATAACTTTAGCATAAACATTTAGAAGCTTGTACAAAATTTTAATTCATCCTACCTATTTCCCAAGTATTGCAACATTTGTAGCAATTGCACAAGCTGAAAATGTATTGTTCGAAGTGTGTGATAGTTACCAAAAGCAAACCTATAGAAATAGAATGTATATTTACGATGGCAACGGAAAATTGCCTTTGACCATTCCTGTAGTCTATACTCAGAACAACCGACAGCTATATAAGGACATCAAAATTTCAGATGATGAAAATTGGCAGGGTATACATTGGAAATCAATACAATCGGTCTATAGCAGTTCTCCTTTTTTTGAATTTTATAAAGATGATTTTCTGCCTCTATTTCAATTAAAATATGAATTCTTGCTGGATTTTAATTTTAAATGTTTGGAAGTTATTTATGATTGCTTGGAGTGGAATTTGGAATTTGAAAAAACAACACTATTCAATAAAATACCAAATGACTTAATTGATTATAGATTTTTGGCAGACAACCGAAAGGAAAAGGAACAATATTTTAAACCGTATGTTCAAGTGTT
>JBGTDZ010000066.1:0-6496 GCA_041748055.1 Aquaticitalea sp. | reverse complement strand
CAATTGTTCTTTTGTGGCGGTGTTCAGATTTATCTTTTGTATTGCTCTTGGTGTTTTTACCGTAAAGTCATTTATGATGTGTTCAATGACTTCTGGCGTTAAACCATAGATATCATGAAGTTGAACATCGGCAATAAAACCACCACTGAATTTATTCCTATATTTTATGATTCTATCTGACAAAGCTACCCCGATTCCATTCACTTTTTGAAGTTGTTCTGCGGTGGCTTTGTTCAAATCAGTTTTATGGTCATAAGTTTTCGAAGGGAACGTTCTATTTGAATTTGCTTTTGAGTAATCGACCCAATCGGGCTTAGGTTTTGGGTTGGTTACCCAATCTGGAAACTTAAAATATGGCGAGATGACATTCAACAATGAATCTGAAACTTTTGTGACTTCTTGAAATTGTTGAGCTGAATTGATCCATTTGTCCTGCTTTCTGAAGTTTAGCAATCTATCAATCTCTTCATTGGACATCCCTAATGTATACCCTTTATAATCCGTGATGTAATTTGGATTGAATGGATATATTTTCGGTTTTCTTTTTTCGACTTCCACCTGTTTCAATGAATCGACTTCTTTTTGAAATTTTTCCATTTCGGTTTGATCCACCTGTATATCTTCGGAAGAAATGCCCATACTTATCGGGTCTATAAAGATGTATAAACATTGGAAGATGATAATCAGTCCCACTAAAAGAAAAATCCCATTTCGTTGTTTCCTTGAAAATACGAAATGGGATTTTAACTTATTCATTATGTAATAATCAAATGACTACATGTGCTTTCTGATATCTTCTGCACCGTCTTTAATGGCTTCACGCTTGACTGAAATGGCATCAATATAGCGTTTCATCTCCAGTCTCACTTTAGGGAACAACAATAACAATCCTATCATGTTTGGAAATACCAATGCGAGAATCATCGCATCAGAGAATTTGATAACAGCATCCAAAGTTGCAGCTGCACCTATCACAACAAACAATAAGAATAATATTTTGTAAACAATGTCAGCAGTTTTTCCTTTACCAAAAAGATATTTCCATGATTGAAGCCCATAATAAGACCAAGAAATCATTGTTGAGAAAGCAAACAACACGATAGCTACTGTCAGTACATAAGAGAAATGCGGAATTACAGAATCAAACGCCAAAGAAGTCAAATCAACACCACTAATTGGCAAATTGGTTGATTTTAAAATTACACTACTTCCATGTTCCGCTGTATAATCGAAAACGGCTTGTGGGTCTGTTCCATTAATATTAAAGAAAATAATTACCAAAGCGGTCATTGTACAAATGACGACCGTATCAATAAACGGCTCTAAAAGTGCAACAACACCTTCAGAAGCGGGATATTTAGTGCGTACAGCAGAGTGAGCGATGGCAGCAGAACCTGCCCCTGCCTCGTTGGAGAATGCAGCCCTTTGAAAGCCAACTATCAAGACACCCACCAAACCACCAAGGCCTGCCATTGGTGTGAAGGCGCCATCAATAATCAATGAAAAGGCCAAACCGATATCACTGAAATTTGCAAAGATGATGACCAATGATGCCAAAATATACAGTCCTGCCATAAAAGGGACTATTTTTTCAGTAATGCTTGCAATACGTTTAATACCGCCAATAATAACAACTCCGACCAAAATAGCAAGGACAATACCTATGATTACCCCTGTTGCTCCACCTTGAAGATTTAACATTGTACTTATCTGAACAGCAGCTTGATTGGACTGGAAAGCGTTTCCACCTCCAAAAGAAGCCCCAACACATAGCACCGCAAATAAGACCCCTAATATTTTTCCAAAAGTCCCCAATCCAATCTCCTTCAAACCTTTAGAAAGATAATACATGGGCCCGCCATGAACAGTCCCGTCCTTATCTACATCCCTGTATTTTACACCTAGCGTACATTCCACAAACTTGGTTGACATACCTAATAATCCGCAGACAATCATCCAGAAAGTCGCACCTGGTCCTCCAAGACCTATTGCTACTGCTACACCTGCGATATTCCCCAATCCTACAGTTCCAGAAACTGCTGTCGCCAAAGCCTGGAAATGGGATACCTCTCCATGTGCACTTTCATCCCGAATAGTGTCTGGAATATCTTCAACTGCCAAAGCTTCGTCGTTGTTATATAATTTGTCAACACCATGTTTTTCAATATCAACATACTTTCCTCTTACTGTATTGATTGCTGTCCAAAATTTGGTAACACTTGGAAATTTAAAATAGATGGTGAAAAAAGTCGCACCGCCAACCAATAAAATTACTACAAAAGGGATGTTATATTCACCTATCGGGACTCTGGTAAGTATAAAACCTTCCCACCAAGTGGCTACTGGCATAAAGGCATCATTGATTTGTTCATCCAAACCCTTGTCTTGAGCAAATGTTATAACAGGCAACAGTAAAGCCAATGCTGAAAGAAGATATTTCTTCATAAGTATCATTTGAATTAGTTAGTTTTTGATTTTTTTTTAAAATCGTGACAAGATGCTAAAAATATTTGAGTTTTTAAAACATCTGTTGTTAAAATGAATTGCGTCTTATTTTAATTTATAAAGTGAATTGAGCTTTTCAATTTGTTCGGGCCGTCCCAGCACAATGATTTTAGAATTGGGAACCAATCTTAATTCTGCTTCAGGATTCACGATATACTCACCATTGCCATCTTTAAATCCTATGACAGTACAGCCAGTTTGATGTCTCAAATCCAAGTCTTTAATGGTCTTTACCTCAGAAGTATTATAAAGATTTTCTGTAGAAATTTCCTCTATATTGATATTGGATTTTCCTACTATCGAAAGGTTATCAATAAATTCAATTAAATCTGGCACCACAACCAAAGATGCCATATGGTCACCACCAATTCTATCAGGTAGAATAACATTATTCGCACCGGCAAGTTTCAGTTTTTCATAAGAAGTTTCTTGTGAAGCACGACTTATGATCCTCAAAGTTTTATTCATTTGTCTTGCAGACAGCACGATAAAAAGATTATCGGCATCATTTGGCAATGCACAAATGAGGCTTTGTGCCCTATCCACACCCGCTTGGATTAGAATTTCATCTTCATTGGCATTTCCAAACACAAACGTTGTATCGTCCGTTTGAAATTTTTCTATTACCGCTTTATCCTGCTCTATGATGACAAAGGATTTGTTATGAGCCATCAATTTTTTTGCAGCCTGCTTCCCATTTCTTCCATAGCCACAAATAACAATATGATTTGTAAACCCATTAATTTTTTTTTGCATCCTTTTTTGTTTTAATTCCTCAATGGTAGTTTTGCTCAGAACATATTCTGTGATCACCGAAAGCGCATAGCCTACAATAAAAATACTCGATAATATTAAGAAAATGGTAAATATTTTTGACACATCATCCAAGGGTTGCACTTCGCTAAAACCAACAGTGGTGACTGTGATTACGGTCATATAAATAGCATCTATCCACGAATAATTTGCCAAAATCCTGAAACCAACAACGCCAGTGACCAATACCAACACCAACAAAATGAGTGAGGTAAATATTTTGGATTTGAAAATTCCGTTTAACGGGTTCATATGCTATAAATCGAAAACTGAGGAACGCTTTGTATAGACCAAATCTTTGATTCGCATCCAAAACGCTATGAATAGATACAATGCAAAACCAAAACCCAATGTAACAAACGTTAGATACATGAAAGATGTGCGTACTACCTTAGCTCGAATTCCCAATCGGTCAGCTATCCGCTGACAAACGTAATAACCACGCTTTTGAAAGTAAAGTAAAGCTCTATAGAATACGTTCATGCTGCAAGGTAAACAATATTTGCGATTATTGTTTTACGAATCTCGCTTCTCCATTTGATTTGACGTTATGAGCAAATTACCGATGGCACACTGCAAACATCTGTTTTTAGAACAATAATCGGTTTTGAGCTGAATAAATGCTTGGGATTCTAACGCAGAATTTGAAACAGCCTTAAGCGAATTGAATTTGTCAACAATACCATTCTTTTCAGAATCGATTTGTTGAATTATATTAATTATGTCTTCATCAACAGATTGACCAAGATGTTTGGCATAACTGAATTTTAGAGGTAAAATGGTATTGATGAGTAAAAGATCAACAAAAGAATTTGTCATGGTCTTTTTAGTGGCTCTTGAAACTTTGCCAAAGGTATAATGGTCATTCCAAAATAGAGTCGTGGACACTTTCAATAATTTATAAAGTTCCTCTAGCGAATTGGCTGCAATGACTTGGGAAAACAAATTTTGATGCAAATGATACAACATTGCCAATTGCGACAGTCTGATGGTCGGAAAGTTGGGCGGGCGCAGCCTAAAAAACTGCAACGGCACCACTTGTGAATTGTTCAGACTAAATTTTTGCTTAAGAAATTGATACTCTTTGGACAAATTTTGGTAATGGCTGTTTTGAATATTTTCTTCCAGAATACCAGCTTGGCCAAAAAACAACGCTTCCAATTGTTCAAGTTTTGACTGTATCTTTCGCACTACGGAAAAATCAAACGAAATTGCCATGCTCAGGAAGGCTTCACCATTGACCTTGAGTCCAAAGTTTTTGGCCAAAAGCCTAAACAGAACTGCCTCCCAATTATTTTTTGAAAGCACCAACATGGTTTCAATGGATTTCGATTTGCGCTCCAAACGCTCAAAATACAGGTTCTCCAACCAGTTGTTGAGCACAAAGTCATCAACCGTAGCAAAATCATTTTCACAATTGATCCATTTATTCTTATTGGAAAAAAGGCTCTCGTAAGAATATAAAACCTCTTTACTGATGTACTTTTTAAGTTCTAAAGTAGGAATCACGGAATTGTCCTTCCTGAATATTTCTGTATCGTGTTCGTAAACGACATGAAGAATCACATTATCGTATGCCGAATCGTTTTCATGATTGTGAACATACCAATCGCTGCTTTTGACATGGATCTCTACATTCCCGGCCCACAGTTGTCCCGAAATCCCCAATTGCGAATTAAAAAAATCAGGTCCAGAATTGTGATTGTGCTGCCCAACTTTAACCACCGTAATTATGTCCCCAGATGTGGTCTGGAGGCTCGGAGTGGTAAACTTTTTGTGTTCCCAAACGTAATGTAGGAAGTCTTCTTGCATGGAATAAATGTAATAAATTCTTAACTACATTTAATAAATGGGTAAAGAAATCTTGCGGAAATAAAAGGATATTTCACAAAAAAACCTGAACTCAATGCCGGGTTTTTTATACAGTAGTATTCTGATTCTAACATTCATAGGATATTTAGTCAATCCAAATATCCCATTTTCTTCATCCAATCATTATTGAACATCTTCCCAACATAACGGCTGCCGTGGTCATGGAACAAAACTACAACTACATCGTCCTTTTTAAAATGTTTTTTTAATTGCAATAGTCCTTTGATGGCGGCTCCTGCGCTGTTGCCCAAAAACATGCCTTCTTTTTGCGCCAATAATTGTGTGTAAACTGCGGCATCCTTATCTGTTACTTTTTCAAACCCGTCGATGATATCAAAATCCACATTTTTTGGGAGAATGTCTTCGCCAATTCCTTCTGTGACATAGGGATAAATTTCATTTTTATCAAAAATTCCAGTTTCGTGGTATTTTTTAAAAACACTACCATAAGTGTCGATTCCCCAGATTTTTATATTTGGATTTTGTTCCTTTAAATATTTGCCAACTCCAGAAATAGTACCACCTGTCCCTACCCCTACCACAAAATGGGTGATCTTGCCATCGGTCTGTTTCCAGATTTCAGGACCAGTACTTTCATAATGGGCCTTGGTATTGCTTAAATTGTCGTATTGATTTACGTACCATGAGTTTGGGATTTCCTCTCCCATACGTTTGGATACTGAATAATAACTTCTCGGGTCCGTTGGCTCAACATCGGTGGGACATACAATCACTTCAGCTCCTACTGCACGTAAAATATCCATTTTCTCTTTGGATTGTTTATCGCTCATCACAAAAATACATTTGTATCCTTTTACGATAGCTACCAAGGCCAAGCCCATACCTGTGTTGCCTGATGTCCCTTCTATGATGGTGCCTCCAGGTTTTAAACGTCCATCGGCCTCGGCATCTTCAATCATTTTTACCGCCATACGATCTTTAACGGAGTTGCCAGGATTGAAGGTCTCATATTTTGCCAAGACCAAACAAGGCAATTCCTTTGTCAGTGTGTTTATTTTTACCAAAGGTGTGTTTCCGATGGTTTCCAAGATGTTTTTTGCGTATTCCATGTTTGATGATTTGCGGTGCAAAGGTAAAGGGAATTTTTGATTTTAATTATGATTCACGATTTTTACCTACACGGGTTATAGTCTTCCGTCATCTGTCTTCTGTCAAAGAATCAATCAAACCGAATTGCTTTTACCGGTGAAATTTTCGTGATGATGATGGAAGGAATCAAGAGCATCAATAAACAAACAATGAACGTGCCAAGGTTGAGCATCAGGATGTAATCTAAACTAATGTA
>JBGTDZ010000065.1:0-10816 GCA_041748055.1 Aquaticitalea sp. | reverse complement strand
CCGCAGGTGCAAGTGCAGCAATGCATGCAGCCGAGCGGTACTAATAGCCCATAGGCTTATTGCACGCATGTTTTTTATGATAGAACAGTTTTTATGTATGTATGGCACTGAAGTGCCCTTTTTTCAATATGTCAAGATATTAAGCCCCTCCTGACCTCCCCAACGGGGAGGGATGCCGAGGAAAACGCAATCGGCTCTCCCCCAATGGGGGAGCTGGAGGGGGCAAACCTTTAAGGTGGTTATAGCGACGGGGCTCACCTCTTACCATTCCGAACAGAGAAGTTAAGCCCGTTTGCGCCGATGGTACTGCAGTTATGTGGGAGAGTAGGTCGTCGCCTTTTTCAGAAGCCCCCAACAGTAATGTTGGGGGCTTTTTTTGTTTATATGTGGAGTAAGCATTAAGAAAAGTGACTTATTTATCAAATAAACTTTTCATGATAATGAAAATGCCCCTGAAGAGAAAAAAAATAGCAAGAGCACATACTGCAATGGAAATAAGCAAAACCAGAATATAGGTCGGTTTGTCCTGATTGCCAAATGCAATGTAGGCCAATGTCGGGCCCAAGAACATAAGAATAAGGCAAATACCCATGTTTTGAAGCCCCTTGATCAATAAATTCTTATTCGTCCTTTTTTCTTCCATTGGAATGGTTTTGAATTGCGGAACGGACATTTTTATATTTATTCAATAAAATCTGCGCCTCTTCTTGTGGAATGTTCAGTTCGTTCATAATCATTTTGACACCTCTGTCCACTAGTTTGTTATTGCTCAATTGCATATCAACCATTTTATTACCTTTAATTTTCCCAAGTTGTATCATGGTTGTGGTTGAAATCATGTTCAATACTAATTTTTGTGCAGTGCCAGCTTTCATTCGAGAACTTCCAGTGATAAATTCCGCACCTACAACCACTTCTATAGGGAACTGGGCCGTCTGGGATAATGGACTGTTTTGATTACAGGTAATACAACCTGTCATTATTTTGTTTTCATTACATTTTTGTAATGCCGCTATAACATAGGGCGTAGTGCCTGAAGCAGCAATACCAATGACGACATCATTAACATTTATATTATGGTTCATTAAATCTTCCCATCCTTGGGTTTTGGAATCTTCCGCAAATTCGACCGCTTTTCTAATCGCACTATCGCCACCAGCAATCAATCCTATGACCAAGTTTTGCGAAACACCGAATGTTGGTGGACACTCTGAGGCGTCCACGATTCCCAAACGCCCACTCGTACCTGCTCCTGTATAGAACAAACGTCCTCCTGATTTTAATTTGGGAATGATTTGTTCTACAAGACTTTCAATTTGTGGAATGGCTTTTTCTACTGCTATCGGCACCGTTTGGTCTTCGTGGTTGATGTGTGTCAAGAGCTCTTGTACACTCATCTTTTCGAGATTAGTGTAGTTTGAATCTTGTTCTGTCGTTTTTATGAATGTCATATCCCAAAAATACGAATTTTTGTTTTGGGTTAGTGATGGAAGCGGCATCCTTTTTATGCTTTAAAAAGTTTGAAGTTATCTAAAATTAACGTGCATAAAAAGATATAGCGGACAGCACGCCCCATTTTGAGCAATTTGCGAAACATGGGGAACGCCATAATTATTGTACCGTATAGATTAATTCTGAAACTTCTGATAGTCTAAAATATCCCAAAGGGAAATTAGCCGGATTGGTTTGATTGATACAATTGCCCTTTACCGTTGCGGGCTGGGTCTCAAATGGACCGCCTCCTTCTTCGCTATTTTGCTGAAGCAGTATAAACATGAAATTGTAAAACCTTTCCGAAACTCCATAATTTCTTATAGTTATCGCATCTCCGATTTCTAAATCTTCTTCGGTGTAGAATCCAAAAATCTGGTTCCCGTTTGTAAATTCATCCTCATATACTTCTAAGGAAGGGTTTACCGGGATGTTACTGATAAATTCAAAAAAATAATAATTTTCTTCGTCTGCCGGATCTGTATAATAAGCTTTCAATTCGGTGTCCTCACCTCTAAATCCACCATCGTTGTTTTGCTCAACATAATCAAAAGATACAACTGACTTTAGTTTTTCAGTTGCCATATAGGTTTCACCTTGGTAGTTGATGATGAGGGTGTATGTTTCGTCGATAATTGGAATGAAATTGTCGGTAGTGTAAATTCCGGAATTGCCTTCTTCAATAAAATCAAAGGTTAGATTATTGTTGTTGCTGACGCTCACTTGTGCACCGGTGGCGGGGGGTACATTTTGATCAAAATAAGGGGCAGTAAGTGTCAGTTTTATGAATTGTTCATTGCCAACTGTATTCTTGAACCAATTGATGGAAGCGTCAATCACCAATTTTGGTGGCGTATTGTTTAAATCGACGTCAATTACATCTTCACACGAATAGGTCAACACCAGGAATAGAATGATAATACAATTTTTCATTTTCTAAAATTTAAAATTATATGTAACCGAAGGGATGATTCCGAAGATAGTCAAGCGGTTAGCCTCGTTAATGCCTGTATCACGATTTTCCCTAAAGGTGATGGAGGCTGCATTTTTTCGGTCGTATAGGTTATAAATACTGAATACCCATTCACTTTTCCAGCGTTTTGTGGTCTCAGGTTTTGGGGTGTAGTTGGCTGAAACGTCCAATCTGTGATACACCGGCAGACGGCTGGAATTTCGATTTTCATAGTTGGGAATTGTGATGCCATTATATTCATACTGCCCATTTGGAAAGGTCGTAGGTTGGCCTGTTTGATACAAAAAATTACTGCTGAAAGTCCATTTTCTATTTAATTTATAAGAACCAGTAAGAGAAATGTCGTGGGTTTTGTCATAGGGTGTGCGGTACCAATCCCCGTTATTGATACCTGTTTCTGCACTCGTCCTTCCTTTGGTTTGTTGTTCGGATTTAGAAAGTGTATAGGCTATCCATCCATTGAAGTCACCCTCGTTTTTTCTAAATAGAATTTCCAATCCATAAGCTCTTGCTTTTCCATTAAGGATGACTTGCTCTATGGCGTTGTTGGCGATAAGGTCTGCACCATCGATATAATCAATTCGGTTTTTGATAATCTTATAAAAACTTTCAACCTCCAAGGAATATTGATCATCCTCGATGTTTTGAAAATATCCAATGGCAAGTTGATCTAGCAATTGTGGTTTAACATATTTTCCGCTTGGAGTCCACACATCCAAAGGTGTGGGTGAGCTGGTATTGGAAAGTAGGTGAAGATATTGGCTCATACGGTTATAACTTGCCTTAATGGATGTGTTGTCATCAAGTTGATAGGCCATTGACAAACGTGGCTCAAAGTTGTAAAAGGATTTAATGATATCACTTCGCTTAAATGATTCTGTTCCGATAGGGTCAGCCTTTTCATAAATCTGAAGCTCTTCATTAAATTCCAATGGATTGTCATCTTCGTACAGATTCAATTCATCCTGTCCCAATCTTAGGAAGGAACTCAACCGAAAACCGTAACTTACTGTCAACTTATTGGACAATTGATGCTCGGCATCGATGTAAATGGCATTTTCAAATGCATATTTATCGGTCAATTTAAATGGGTTCAAACCGGAAGTGGGGGATGAAGGCTGAATATCTCCTGGGTTGAATCTGTAGTAGATGCTATTCAGGCCGTATTCCAATTTGAAATTATTTGAGATATAATGTTTTAGATCATACTTAAAATTGAAATTCTGAATCCCTGAATCCCAATTGAATTCTACAAAATTCAGCTTTAAACCATAATAGTAATCTGAGTAAATGAGCGAAACATTAGAAAAAAGTTGATCTGAAAACAAGTGGTTCCATCGAAAGTTTACAACGGTGTTTCCGTAAGTGTTCTCGAAACTGTCGGAAATTGAAAATACATCCCGTCCGAAATATCCGGACAGATAAACATTATTGTTTTGATTGATCTTATAACTCAATTTAGTATTCAGATCGTAGAAATATGCAATATTGTCAATATCAAAAAGCGGTAAAAATAAATGGGCATAGCTACTGCGGCCAGCAAATAAAAAGGACCCTTTTTCTTTTTTGATAGGACCTTCCACCAACAGCCTGCTTGATACCAAACCAATACCTCCATTCAAGTGAAATTCGTTACTGTTGCCTTCTTTTTGATATATATCCAACACAGAGGAAACACGCCCGCCATATTTTGCAGGAATTCCACCCTTATACAGTTTAAGATCTTTGATGGCATCTGGGTTGAATACTGAAAATAAACCGAACAGATGCGAAGAATTGAAAATGGTCGCTTCATCCAATAAAATTAAATTTTGGTCTACAGCGCCACCGCGTACATTAAATCCTGAAGACCCTTCGCCAGCGTTTGTAACACCAGGCAATAAGGTAATGGATTTAATAATATCCACTTCGCCCAACACTACAGGAATTTGTTTAATGGTATTGATGCTCAATGAATTTACACTCATCTGAGGTTTTTTGATGTTGAGCTTTTCAAAATTGTCTGTAATGATCACTTCGTTGAGCCTTTCCCCAGATTCCGATAGTTTAAAGTTAACTGATTGATTTTCGAAAAGTGCAATTTGTTTAAAAACTGTACTGAAACCGATATAGCTTAACTGGAACTTATAGTTTCCTTTTGGCAAAGTGATGGAATAGAACCCATATTCATTGGTAATTGTTCCTGTTTGTAATTCAGGAAATACAATGTTGACACCAATTAATGTTTCATTACTGCTCTTGTCCGTAATCGTTCCGCTTAATGTGAATTTTTCTTGAGCAACAGTAGATATTGAAAGAAACAAAAAGAGAGACAAGAGAATACAAACAATATTGTTCATTAACAAATTTTCATCAAAAATAGAAAAGCTCCCTGAATAAAAGGAGCTTTTGCAATTTTTTTGTTTAATTTTTTTTAATTGATATTAAACAATATGTCGATTTTCAGTATTAATTATTCTCCATAATGTTTTTTATGATGCCATTGAAGGTTTTACTTGGTCTCATTGCATTTTTAAGCAAATCTTCCTCAGGTTCATAATATCCACCAATATCGATTGGTTTTCCCTGTACGCCATTTAACTCTTCCACAATAGTGATTTCGTTTTTCTTCAATATTGTTGCTATCGCACCGAACTGCTCTTTGAGCTCAGCATCAATGTTTTGATTCGCCAAGGCTTCTGCCCAATAAAGTGCCAAATAAAAATGGCTTCCTCTATTGTCCAGTTCTTTTACTTTTCTGGATGGTGATTTTCCTGATTCCAATAATTTTTCCGTCGCCTCATCCAAAGTGTCTGCCAATATCTGGGCTTTTGGATTGTTGATTGTCTTCGCTAAATGTTCCAATGATACTGCCAGGGCTAAAAATTCGCCCAAAGAATCCCAGCGCAGATGGTTCTCTTCTAAAAATTGTTCCACATGCTTCGGGGCAGAACCGCCAGCGCCAGTCTCAAAAAGTCCTCCGCCATTCATCAATGGCACAATGGATAACATCTTGGCACTGGTGCCCAATTCCAAAATAGGAAAGAGGTCGGTCAAATAATCGCGCAAAACGTTTCCTGTGACCGAAATGGTGTCTTTCCCATCTTTGACTCGCTCAAGAGTAAATTGAGTTGCTTCTACTGGAGACAAAATTCGAATATCAAGACCTGATGTATTGTATTCTTTAAGATATAAAGTTACTTTTTTAATAAGTTCTGCATCATGAGCTCTATTTTTATCCAACCAAAATATTGTAGGCGATTTAGTTGCAGTGGCTCTTGAAACAGCCAGTTTTACCCAATCCTGTATTGGGGCATCTTTTGTTTGGCACATTCGCCAAATATCACCGGCTTCGACTTCATGCTCAATTAGAATCCTTCCATCTGAATCGATGACCTTCACAACCCCACCTGATTGTATTTCAAAAGTTTTATCGTGTGACCCATACTCTTCTGCTTTTTGAGCCATTAGGCCCACATTTGGAACCGTCCCCATAGTTGCTGGATTAAAGGCATTATGTTTTTTACAAAACTCGATTGTTGCTTCGTAAATCCCGGCATAACTGCTGTCAGGTATAACGGCCTTGGTGTCTTCTGATTTTCCTTGTGCATTCCACATTTGGCCTGATGTACGAATCATTGCAGGCATCGATGCATCTATTATGACATCACTGGGTACATGAAGGTTAGTAATACCTTTGTCTGAATTTACCATTGCCAAACGTGGTCCATTTTGAAACGCTTTGGTAATGTCTGCCTCAATTTCTTTACGTTTAGTTTCTGGCAACTCCTGAAGTTTTTCGACTAAATTTCCAAAACCATTATTGACATCAACATTCAAGGCATTAAATGTAGATTGATATTTAGCAAAGAGATCTTTGAAAAAGATTCTTACCGCATGACCAAAAATAATAGGGTCGGAAACCTTCATCATAGTGGCTTTCATGTGCAATGAAAACAACACATCTTTTGCTTTGGCATCCTTGATCTGTTCAGAAAAAAAGTTTATCAATGCTTTTTTGCTCATTACTGAAGCATCAATAATTTCGCCTACCAATAATGGTGTACTATGTTTTAAGATTATATTTTTTCCATCCGCATTAATAAACTCAATAGACACGTCAGTTGCATAAGCTACTGTGATAGATTTTTCGGTATGATAAAAATCGCCTTTTTTCATAGTGGCAACATGAGTTTTTGAATCAGCAGACCAATCACCCATGGAATGGGGATTTTTTTTGGCATAATTCTTAACTGCCTTTGGGGCACGTCGATCCGAATTTCCTTCACGAAGCACTGGATTGACGGCACTTCCTTTAATTTTATCGTAACGAGTTTTTATATTTTTTTCACTTTCATTTTGAGGATTTTCAGGGTAATCGGGTAGTTTGTATCCTTTGGATTGCAATTCGGTAATTGCTTCAACTAACTGAGGAACAGACGCACTTATATTTGGCAATTTGATGATATTGGCTTCTGGTTTGGTTGCCAAATTGCCTAATTCCTGTAATGTATCAGGTAGTTTTTGAGCGTCAGTTAAAAATTCGGGAAAATTTGCTATGATTCGACCTGCAAGTGAAATATCTTTGGTCAATACATCTATTCCAGAAGAATATGTGAAGGATTTAATGATTGGTAGAAGTGACTGGGTTGCCAGAGCGGGAGCTTCGTCAGTTATGGTGTAAAAAATAGTGGAGGCGTTCAACATATATTAGGAAATAATTAATTAGGAAATGACTTTTTTAAAAGGAATACAAATATACGAAATTCAATTTTTAAAAAACAATTGAGGCAATCATTCGGCAAATGTCCAAATTATGAATATTTAATCAAGTTTTAACCAATTGCACGCAAAAAAATGATGCCTGTAGTAAATATAATCCAGTATCATTTTGATGAGATGATTAGCTTTTTTATATGAATGTAAATCATACATGTTGTAACAATAATCGTGAATTTGATTTTGTTTGATAAATTATTTATATTTTGTCAGGCTTTAGAGTCATTTAAAATACTATGGGGAAAAAGTTCTGGGTCTTAATTGTACTAATTGGTCTTTTAGTATGTGCATATTTTTATCTTCACAGGGAAAGAGGCAGGGCATTGGACGAAACAAGAACTGTTTTTATTAAAAGATTAGATGGGAGAAATCAATTGAACAGAAATGGAAAACCATTCTATATTAAAGGTGCAAGTGGCAAATCATATTTGAAAGAATTATCTGAGGCAGGCGGAAACACACTCAGAGTCTACGACACCATCAACCTGAATTCTATTTTGGAAGAAGCTAAAAAATATGATATAGCCGTAATTGTAGATATTCCCTTGCCAGCAAACGTAAAATATAATGACCATTATTCCGACGCAGAATATATCAAAATTACTAGACTCAAAATCCGAAAATTAGTACGAAAATATAAAGACCATTCTTCTCTTTTGATATGGAATCTCGGAAATGAGCTTAATTATCCATTATCATTCAAGAAAAATGATTTTGTTAACGAATTTAATCAATTAGTGGATTTGATACATGAAGAAGATCCCAATCATCTTGTAAGCACCACCATTAGCGGGACCTCGAGAGGTCAAATATTGGGGATGCACTTAAATTCTCCAAAATTAGATTTGATAGGGTTCAATGTCTTTGGGAACATTCCACAGGTGCAACCTTTAATGGCAAAAATTTCCATTGTGACAAATGCAAAACCTTATTACATGATGGAATGGGGAAACCACGGCCCTTGGGAAGCACCCCTTAATCTGTGGGAATCGAAAATTGAACCGAATAGCACTGCAAAAGGAATCATCTATAAAGATGTGTATGAAATTAATATTAAGCCCGATGCAGATTGTTTGGGCAGTCTTGCTTTTTACTGGGGCTACAAACATGAAGGAACGCCAACTTGGTTCAATATATTTGATGCATCTGGTCGAAAATCTGAAGTGTATTATACCCTTAAAACTTTATGGTCAGAAAAAGAAATGCTACCAATAAAAATCCCAACAATTGAAAAGATGACTTTGAACTCCATGGAAGATACAAATCAGATTTTTAATTCTGATGGCATAATCGATGTACAGATTTATTTGGAACAACCTATCGATTCCACTTATAGTTTTCAATGGAATCTCTATAAAGAAGCATGGGGATATCAAGATTGGACACCAGAAAGCGATTCTTTACAAATTGAACAAACTTCTGCCAAATATTCCAATCAACTAAAATTTAAAGTTCCTTCTGATGAGGGACCTTATAGAATTATAGTTTCTGTAAATGATGCCCAAGGAAATTTTTCCACGGCAAATATTCCATTCTATGTTTTATTAACACAATGAAGCATAAGCGAATAAAACCACCATCCAAATGGGAAAAAATTATGATAAGGAGTCTTATCGTAATCGGACTTTTAAGCATTGTCAACTTTTTTTATTGGTTTTTGGATTTTAAATTAATAGAAAATCAGATTCTTTATTGGCTGCTGATGAGTCTTATATTATTCGATACTTTTAGGGTGATATACATATGGTATCACTATTGGGATATATCAATACCGACCAAACCTCAATCTTCCCTAACTCCGACCGTTGATGTCTTCACCACGTATTATCCAGGTGAACCCATCGATATGCTAAAGGAAACTCTTTTGGCTATAAGGCAAATGAATTATCCGCATACTACTTATTTATGTGATGAGGAAGATAATCAGGAATTGAAGCGATTTTGTGAAGAACATCACATTGTCCATGTCATACGCAGCAATCGGATTGATGCCAAAGCCGGAAATATAAATAATGCACTAAAGCAAGCTACTGGTGAGATTTGCTTAATCCTCGACCCAGATCACGTTCCGGATGTAGATTTTATCGAGGAAATCCTCCCTTATTTCGATGATTCCAATATTGGTTTTGTTCAAACGGTGCAGAGCTATTACAATCTTCATGAATCCACGGTGGCCCGAGCTGCAGCTGAACAGACTTTTCATTTTTATGGTCCGGTGATGATGTGCATGAATTCTTATGGCACTGTCAACGCAATTGGTGCCAATTGCATGTTTAGAAGGACGGCATTAGATTCTATTGGAGGGCACGCTGCAGGTTTATCTGAAGATATGCACACTGCAATGAAATTGCATGCCAAAGGTTGGAAATCTATATACGTACCGCTTGTGCTATCAGCTGGTTTGGCACCAGCAACATTGACATCCTATTTTAAGCAGCAATTGAAATGGTCGCGTGGTACATTAGAATTACTGGTGACTGCTTTTCCTAAATTATTCAATAAATTAACTCTCCGTCAAAAGTTGCATTATGGGATTCTTCCTTTCCATTATCTTACAGGATTGTTTTACATGATCAGTATTTTAATCCCTATAGTTTCCTTGTTGACATCAGCTACTCCATGGAGAGGCAACGTGGTAAACTTTGGACTGATCACAATACCTGTGCTTATATCTATTTTAGGGATACGATTTTATGTGCAGAAATGGGTCATAAATAAGGGTGAGCGCGGCATGCATTTATTGGGTGGACTATTGATGCAGATTACATGGAGCATATATCTTATGGGATTATTCTACATGATCATCAGAAAAAAAGTGCCCTACCTTCCCACGGTTAAAGAGGATGACAGCAAAACAAGCCCATATATAGTAATGCCAAATTTGCTCATTTGTTTTATTTGTTGCTTCTTAAAATTTAAATAACCGCATGACAAAAGGACAAATGCGAGAACTATAAAGGCTGTTTTTTGCCAAATTGGAAAGATAGATTTTTGAAATCGGGTTTCCCTATTGAATTTATAAATCGAAATTTGCGTGTCTCGATTTTCAGAATTGTAAAATTGATAGGCAAAATGAAGTGTATAAAACATGATCGTAGCATTCCAAAGCGCAAAACCAGACATGAATATCGAAAACGGTGTGAAATCTCGAAAAAGCCCATAAACAATTGCGAACAAACAAATAAAACAAATGAGCAAATTTGGCATTACTATATATGGGCTTGTTTTGCGGTCATCCTCTTTAACCGTGGGAAGGTAGGGCACTTTTTTTCTGATGATCATGTAGAATAATCCCATAAGATATATGCTCCACGTTATTTGCATGAGCAAGCCACCTAATAAATGCATGCCTCTTTCTCCTTTATTTATGACCCATTTCTGCACATAAAATCGTATCCCTAAAATAGATATAAGCACAGGTATTGTGATCAGTCCAAAGTTTACCACGTTGCCTCTCCATGGAGGAGCTGATGTCAACAAGGAAACTATAGGGATTAAAATACGGATCATGTAAAACAATCCTGTAAGATAATGGAAAGGAAGAATCCCATAATGCAACTTTTGACGGAGAGTTAATTTATTGAATAATTTAGG
>JBGTDZ010000064.1:0-2234 GCA_041748055.1 Aquaticitalea sp. | reverse complement strand
TCTTCTGTCAAAGAATCAATCAAACCGAATTGCTTTTACCGGTGAAATTTTCGTGATGATGATGGAAGGAATCAAGAGCATCAATAAACAAACAATGAACGTGCCAAGGTTGAGCATCAGGATGTAATCTAAACTAATGTAAACTGGCGCTTCCGTCACATAATACACAGATGGGTCTAAAGGGATGAGCTTGAAATATTTTTGCGCCAACAACAATCCGATGCCGATACTATTTCCCCAAAGTAATCCTAAACCAATAAGATAGGTGGCGTTATAGATGAAGACTTTCCTGATGCTCCAATTACTGCTACCGAGTGCTTTGAGTATTCCGATCATTTGGGTGCGTTCCAAAATAAGGACCAGCAATGCAGTAATCATATTGATTCCAGCCACCAATATCATGATGCCGATAATTCCGTAGGTGTTGTTATCGAAAATATTGATCCATTCGAATATCGAATAATATTTTTGGACTACTGTTTGAGAATTCAATTTTGATGGTATGGCTTGATAGATTGCAATACCCTTTTCTTCAATTTTTGAAAAATCCTCAATAAATACTTCAAAACTCCCCACTTGGTCTGCTTCCCATTTATTTAGACGTTTCACGTGACGAATGTCGCCAATCACAAATTTTTCATCCAATTCTTGAAATCCTGAATTGTAGATACCAACTATGTTGAATGTCCTAATGAATGGAATTTCGTTGACGTCTTCTTTCTTGAAAACTGTTTGAAATGTATCTCCAACTTTAAACTGAAGCCGGTTTGCGAAATACTGTGAAATCAATACATCATTATTTTCCTCTTTGGAATAATTTGGCAATCGTCCTTCAACCAAAAATTCATTGAAATAATGCCAATCGTAATCAGCGCCTACACCTTTTAAAATGATGCCCTCAAAATCGGTTTCAGTGCGTACGACGCCAAATTTTGTTGCAACGGCCTGAATATGACTGACGCCATCAACGGATGCGAATTTTGGATAAAAATCCTGTTCTGTACTGATTGGAATTTCGGATTCATCGGAAACATTGGTATCAAAATTGGTAATGATCACATGCCCATTAAATGCCACAACTTTGTCACGGATTTTTTGTTGCAGGCCAATTCCTGTGGCAATTGCAATGAGCATCACGATAATGCCAATGGCGATTGCCGCAATACCAATTTTTATAATTGGTGCCGAAACACTACTTTTATACGCTTTATTACCTATAATGCGTTTAGCTATAAAAAACTCGTAATTCAAATTTTTCCAATGCGTTTAATGATGTTCAAAAATACGTTTTTCCCGATAATAATCGGGATTGTTTTAATAGCGATTTCTTGTGGAAACTTTTCTAAGAAAGAAGATGGTTTGAAGGCCGATGACCGAAGACCAATGACTAGTTCTGGGAGTGTGGAACATGAAAATAGGGAACTGCAAACTGCCGCATGGAAACTGGAAACTGTGATGGTTGGGGCGAATCAAACCGAGTTGTATTTACCGTTATTAGAAGAAAAAAAAATTGGTATTGTTGCTAACCAGACGAGTGTTATTTTTAAAACTGGAAGCATGGAGCACGATGCTGTAAGTTATGCGCATTTGGTGGATTCATTGGTGGCACTGAAAGTGGATGTCAAAAAAGTATATGCTCCAGAACACGGATTTAGAGGAACAGCCGACGCTGGAGAACTTATTAAAGATGGTAAAGACCAGAAAACAGGCATTCCAATTATTTCCCTTTATGGTGAAAATAAAAAACCAAAGCCCGAACAATTAAATGGCATTGATTTGATGATATTTGACCTTCAAGATGTAGGTGCTCGATTTTACACCTACATTTCAACACTGCACTATGTAATGGAAGCTTGCGCAGAAGCCAATATTCCACTGCTTATTTTAGACCGACCTAACCCAAACGGACATTATGTGGATGGACCAATTTTGGAAAAAGAACATTCCAGCTTTGTAGGCATGCACCCAATTCCAGTTGTTCATGGGATGACAATTGGCGAATATGCACAGATGATCAATGGTGAGAAATGGTTGAAAAATGGCATTCAATGTAAATTGACGGTGATTCCTGTGAAAAATTATACACATCAAACTTTGTATGGTTTGCCAATAAAACCTTCGCCGAATTTACCAAATGATACAGCCATTAATCTGTATCCCAGTTTATGTTTTTTTGAGGGCACAAATGTTTCTGTCGGACGTGGCACTAATAAACAATTTCAGGTTTTTGGAAG
>JBGTDZ010000063.1:0-7137 GCA_041748055.1 Aquaticitalea sp. | reverse complement strand
ACATCATAATTAGGGAATTCATCACGTGCAATTTTTGAGGCTGAATAAATACTCGCCCCAGCTTCACTTACCACAAATACCTTGATATCATTTTTAAAACGGATTTTCCGAATCAAGGCTTCGGTTTCCCTTGATGCTGTTCCGTTGCCAATCGCAATCGCATCAATTTGATAGGATTCTGACAACGTACTCAACTTTTTCATAGCGCCAATGGCATCACTTTTTGGTGGATGCGGGTAGATGGTTTCGTTGTAGAGTAATCCACCTTGTGCATCGAGACAAACCAATTTGCATCCACTGCGAAAACCTGGATCAATGGCGAGCACTCGTTTTTCGCCTAATGGCGAACCCAATAACAATTGCTTCAAATTTTTTGCAAAGACGGAAATAGAGGCTTCATCTGCTTTTTCTTTGGCAATTTGTAAGGCTTCATTGCTCAACGATGGCAATAAAAGCCGCTTATAGGCATCTTGAATTGCAATCTTGATTTGTTCCGAAAACTCATTATTGGAGCGAATGATTCTGTCTTCAATTTTGGAGATTGCCATATCATCATCAATCGTGATTTTGGTTTTGATAAACCCTTCACTTTCTGCTCGCAAAATTGCCAATAATCGATGCGAAGGGATACGACTCAGCGCTTCTTCCCAATCAAAATAATCACGGAATTTTTGGGCATCTTCAATTGCACTGAGCGGAGTCGCAGTGTCGGCTTTTGCTTTGACCACTTTTGTGGAAATCATTGCAAAGCGTTCCAACTGGTTTCGGATAATGTTTCGGATATCGGTACGTTCGTTTATCCATTCTGAAATAATGTGGCGTGCACCTTCCAGAGCCCCTTCCGTGGAAGCGATATCGCCTTTTATATATTTTGAAGCAATCGATTTAACATCTGAGTTCTCGACACTTCGGGATTGCGACATGATGATTTTGGCCAAAGGTTCCAGTCCGTTTTGACGCGCGGTTTCGGCTTTAGTTTTTTTGCTTTTTTTAAAAGGCAGGTATAAATCTTCGAGCGTAATTAAATCTTGAGCTGATTCAATTTTTTGTTTTAATTCAAGCGACAAAACTTCTTGATCATCCAAAGCTTTTAAAATGGCAACTTTTCGTTTTTCAAGTGCTTCAAATTGTAATTTAAATTTGACGATATCGCCTATTTGAACTTCATCCAAATTACCAGTTCGCTCTTTTCTGTAACGGGAAATAAATGGAATTGTGCAATCTTCATTTAATAAATTGATGGTGTTTTTTACTGAAGAATGGGGAAGTTTCGTATTGAAAACAATAAACTCATCGAGCTGGCTCATTTAATTTGGATTAAATTGATAGAAGCTGTAGAATTTTCCAGGTTGATTATAGGAACCCCAGATGTAGGTGTCTTTATATCTAAAAACGGTCTGTAATTTTGCACGTTTAAGATTCCTGTCGCCTATATAATCATTAATTAAATCAAATCCATTTTTAGGAATATCACCTTCCAAATGGTTAAAATTACCATCAAAAAGGCATTCTATACGTGTGGATTGTGTTCTATTGTATGAATCAAAAGCAGAAAACAATGCAGCACCAACCATACCTCCCAAAACACCACCAATGATTGCAAATTCGGAAGATTTAATTTTTTCACTCGCACCAAGGGTAAGTACATACTTATCTGCATAAGGATATACCGATATTCCAATATTTGAAGTATTGACCTTTCTTATAAATCTTGCGGTTTTTTCTAAATCCCTGTACGAACTTGTGTTCAGGACCTCATGGATAAAAGGTGTGTTTTTGAAAGTTATAGAATCACCAGCCTTAATGTGAAAATTTTTGATCAATGTGGTGCTTTGAATATCATATATGTTAAATATGATTTCATCGGGATTTGAATAGGTATCAAAAAACAAAGAATTGAAAACAAATGAATTAGAATTTGACCTTAAAAATTTCTTATCAAATTTTTTGTTTTCAATTTTTGACAACTGTGCTGTTTTATCCTTTATATCCAATTGGATGAGATAAGTGAACTTTTGAAAGGTATTGTTTGTCAACATAAGAGTTCTCTCTGTAGGATAAACCTTTGTCAAAGCAGCATTTATTTCTAGAGTATTGGGGATTGAAGTGTCCATTGCTTCAACAGTAGCATCAGAATGTTTGCCAAACATAAGCGCATCGAGTGTGATTGTAAGGGCATTGTCGGTTTCAAAATTTTCGTTTGAAAGATCATACCGTATTGAATCAATATCTCCTTTCATATTAAAACTGTAAACATTCAAAATAGAAGAATTTTTCTGAACACTCAAAGCATAAAATTCATCATCATTTTCCAAATAGCTTATGAGTCTTTCTTTTTTGAGATCCAAATCCAATGCTTCAAAAACAGTGTAATTGCCATCCTCAAAATCAACATACATACAGCCATGTTTAGATTTAGAATCATTTGAAAAATAAAGTGTAAATTTTTGTGAGTTGTAGGCGCTTCCAGCTAATACATCAAAATTATCAGGCACTGAATTAATTTTCAGTGTTTTAATAATTTCTTGTTTATCATTAAGTAAATAACATATATATGTTTTTTTCACCTTAAAAAAGACAGCGACATAACCAGATTCTGGATTAACAATTGGAATCACTTCATCAACAATATGGTCATTAATTTCATTATTGAGTCCAATAAATGCCCAGTTTTCTTGTCCAAATAACATACAGACATGAAATAGGCATATAAAAAGTAGGCTATTTTTCATCATTTAAAACTAACTAATATGTAGTCCATTGCTAACATTCGAACTTGCACTGAGCGAAGTAGAAGTATCCGGATTCACAAACACCAACTTGCCATCGGCGGATTCCGTCATCAAAATCATGCCTTGACTTTCAACGCCTCTCAAAGTTCTTGGCGCTAAATTTACCAACACGGTGACGCGTTTTCCAACCACTTCTTCTGGCGAAAAACTTTCGGCAATACCGGACACAATAGTGCGGACATCAATGCCGGTATCGATTTTCAAAACCAACAATTTGTTGGCTTTTGGCATTTTTTCAGCTTCGATAATGGTGCCCACGCGCATATCCAATTTGGCAAAGTCTTCATAGGTGATGGTTTCCTTTTGTGGTTGTGTCACGTGTGCTGAGCTTGTCGAAGCATTTGCTTTTTTGCTTGCTTCCAATGTATCCAATTGTTTTTGAATGGTTTCGTCTTCTATTTTGGAGAACAACAATTCGGCTTTCCCTATTTTATGTCCTGCAGGAATAAGCGTTTTCTTGGTTGAAATATCAGCCCAAGTGTTGTTCTTATAGTTTAAAATACCTTTTAGTTTTTCTGAAGTAAACGGCAAAAATGGTTCACTTAAAGTTGCCAAAGCAGAAGCAATTTGAAGTGCCACAAACATAATGGTTTTTGTACGAACTTCATCTGTTTTGATGAGTTTCCAAGGCTCTTCATCTGCCAAATACTTATTGCCAAGTCGTGCCAAATTCAATAATTCCTGACTCGCTTCCCTAAACCTGTAGCGTTCAATCGAACTTGCAATCACATCTGGATAGGCTCTGACTGTTGCAAACACTTCCTCATCAAGTTGAGAGAATTCTGATGGCGTTGGTACAATCCCATTGTAATATTTGTCAGTTAATACAACAACCCGATTGATGAAATTTCCAAAAATGGCTACCAATTCATTGTTGTTTCGCGCTTGAAAATCAGCCCAAGTAAAATCGTTGTCCTTGGATTCTGGCGCATTTGCCGTTAAGGCATAACGAAGAACGTCTTGTTGGTTTGGAAATTCCTTCAAATAATCAGGCAACCAAACAGCCCAATTTTTAGACGTGGATAATTTATTGCCTTCCAAATTCAAAAATTCATTAGCGGGGACATTGTCTGGAAGAATATAAGACCCTTCCGCCTTTAACATCGCTGGGAAAATGATACAGTGAAATACAATATTATCCTTCCCAATAAAATGCACCAATTTGGTGTCTTTGTCTTTCCAATACGGCTCCCAATCTTTCCCTACACGTTGTGCCCATTCCTTGGTGGAAGAGATATAGCCAATGGGCGCATCAAACCAAACGTACAACACTTTTCCTTCGGCACCTTTAATAGGCACAGGAATCCCCCAATCCAAATCCCTGGTCACTGCCCGTGGACGCAAACCATCATCAATCCATGATTTTACCTGCCCGTAAACATTCGGTTTCCAATCTTTTTTATGGCCTTTTAAAATCCAATCTTTTAAAAATGCTTCATGCTTATCGAGAGGCAAAAACCAGTGCTTGGTTTGTTTTAAGGTCGGAACATTTCCAGTAATGGCCGATTTTGGGTTGATTAAATCTGTAGCATTCAAGGTACTTCCGCAACGTTCGCATTGGTCGCCATAAGCTTCTTCATTGCCACATTTCGGGCAAGTTCCAGTTACAAAACGATCTGCCAAAAACTGATTGGCTTCTTCATCATACAATTGCTCGGTCACTTCTTCAATGAATTCTCCTTTATCATACAAGGTTTTGAAAAACTCCTGTGCCGTATCATGGTGGATCTTGGCAGAGGTGCGGGAATAATTATCAAACGAAATCCCAAAGTCCTCAAAAGATGTTTTAATAATCGCATTGTATTTATCGACAACTTCTTGTGGCGAAACACCTTCTTTTTTAGCTTTGATTGTAATGGGAACACCATGTTCGTCGCTTCCGCAGATGAAAGCCACATCATTGCCTGTCAGTCGCATATAGCGCGCATATATATCGGCAGGAACATAAACACCAGCCAAATGGCCAATGTGAATCGGGCCATTGGTATAAGGAAGCGCTGCGGTAATGGTATATCGTTTAGACATGGTTTGGTAACGTTTTTGAAGCCACAAAAGTACACATTTTGAAAGGGATTTGGAAAAAAAATGTACATTTACAAAAAGCACTTTTTATGTCTTTCAAACAAATATTTATCGGACTGTTCTGTCTTGTATTTTTAATGAAAAGTACAAGTTTGACCGCCCAAAATACGCCTTCAACAAACATGCAAACCAATTTGATTCAACCGCCATTCCTCAAACCAGGTGATACCGTTGCCATTGTAGCACCATCTGGTGTTTTAAAAAATAAAAACGATGAAGTTGGACGCAGCAAAGCCTTGCTCGAAAGTTGGGGACTCAAGGTGGTGATAGGAAAACATGTTTTTAGTAAGCATGGCCATTTTGCAGGTACAGACGACGATCGTTGCGAAGATTTTCAAAAGGCGTTGAACGACCCAAGCATTAAGGCTATTTGGTCTGCACGTGGTGGTTACGGAACGGTGCGTATTTTGGATAAATTGGATTACACACAATTCAAAAAGCAACCAAAGTGGATCATCGGATATTCCGATATTACGGCCTTGCATAATCAACTTCATAATTTAGGGTACCAAACCATACATGCTTTGATGTGCACAAGTTTGACGAAAGATGAAAGTGAAGTTAAAGAGGCCATTGACACCTTTAAGGAAGCGATTTTCGGTAAAAAATTATCCTACCAACTCCAAGGATCGATATACAACAAAACAGGAACGGTTACCGCACCACTCGTAGGTGGAAACTTAACAGTGTTGCATACCATGTTGGGCTCCAAAACCAATATCGACACGTCAGGTGATATTCTTTTTATTGAAGAAGTTGGGGAATATACATATCATATCGACAGGATGTTGCAAAGTTTGAAACGTGCCGGATACTTTGAGAATTGCAAGGGCATTTTGGTGGGTGACATCAGTAAGGTCAGACAAAACGACCAAGATTTTGGACGCAGCATCGAACAGATTATTTTGGATATCGTTGCAGATAAAAACATACCCGTAGCATTCAACATGCCTGCAGGCCATGAAAAAGATAATCGGGCGATGATTTTGGGAGCCAAAGTGACGATGTCGGTAGGAAAGGACATTTCCACGGTGGTTTTCGAATAGTGAACAATCATATCTTAAAACTGCAATTTAACACTGCAAACTGGACTATGGCGCAACACAACGATCTCGGTAAAATAGGGGAACAATTGGCCGTCGATTTTCTCGAATCGAAAGGGTATGAAATCATCGCTCGCAATTATACTTTCCAGAAAGCAGAGATAGACATTATCGCCAAACACCATAACATGATGATTTGTTTGGAAGTAAAAACGCGAAATTCAGAATTTTTTGGCGACCCCCAAGAATTTGTTAAGCCAAGTAAAATCAAGTTATTGGTCAAGGCGATGGATGCATTTATTTTGGAAAATGACATTGGATTGGAATCACAATTTGATATCATAGCAGTCTTAAAGAACAAAAAGATAGAACAATTGACCCACTACGAAAATGCATTTTATCATTTTTAATGATGTAGTTCATCGATAGTCAAAAATTTCAGATTGCAGTTCATCGAAAAAAGTACGAAAAACTTCTTTTTGAAGTGTCGTTTAACGAAAAAATTATGTTTTAAACGGACTTTGTATATATCTTTAAATTATTAAACCCCAAAACCTACAATTATGAAAAAACCGTACCTATTCTTAGCTTCGTTATTGCTATGCATTCTTTCCGGATGTACTCAAGAGCAACTTTCAGAAGATTTACTGGATAAAAAATCAAAAGAGAAACCTGTTGTCATAAGTGCTCCGGTAGAGACCGATGAGACAGGAGAACATTGCGTAACTACACGACTGTTGGCCGGTCAGCACCACGATGCTGGAGCCGTTACCTTGGACATTGTTGGTGATAACATTATTATTACCTATTCCACCAATGGTGATTGGACACTTGGCATCACACATTTGAGTGTTGGAAACTGTGATGAAGATTGGGCGCCCCTCAATGGTGGAGGCAATCCCCAAATTGGCCAATTTGAATTTACAGAACCTTCTTCTTCTGGTCCTCATGAAGTGGTTTACATTATTCCACTTGCAGGATTCGGTGATAACTTCTGTTTTGCCGCGCATGCTGAAGTTCAAGGCCCAACTGGCGGTGAGACTGCTTGGGCTGAAGGCACACAATTTACTGGAAGTGGATGGGCGATGTTTGTAGAAACTGTATTGTCCAACTGCCAATCGGATGGCGGTGGAGGCGATGGTGGTGGAGAACTGCCAACCTAAAAAAGCTTTATTTGTAAAAATTCATTTCATCCAAATATTCCCATACATGTTCTGGCA
>JBGTDZ010000062.1:0-5243 GCA_041748055.1 Aquaticitalea sp. | reverse complement strand
TAATTCTATCTGATATATTATTAGAATCAAAAAATCCGCCACCCTTGCGGTAAACCGTAGGTGTGGTACGCCCTTTTGCAGAAAAATGCAACGGGCTATTACCACACCACCCTTGCTCAACTCGCAGCCGGCTCGCGCCTTTTAGATTACCTGTAAAATTGAAGTTCCATTTGAAATTAGATGGAATATAAAGACAATCGGCTTTTTGATTTTTATTGAATATTGATAGACTTTAAAAACGTAAAATCCGTTTATATATAAAAAACTCAAACATAAAGCAAAGGTACAGGCGTGCGGATGCGAGAGCTGCAAGGGTTCGCTTCGCCTGATGAAAAAAATCTCCACCCTCGCTTTTTTCATTTATTATAATTTTTATTATTATTAATACTGCGTACTGCCACTACGCACTTGACACTAAAACACGGGTAGTATTTTTTCAACAGCCCTTGCATCAAACGCACCGTCCTGTGAAATAAGGGCATTATGTTTAAGTTATTATTTAGTGTCGTTTAGGTAGCCGGTGGTTACTGGCGGGCATACGTACATCAGGTAGTCCATTCCATGTAGGTGTTCATTACGTTGGCTTTAAAGAGTACACGTTGCGCATCTTTTGGTTCGAGTGCTGTCTTTCAGAGCTTCCTTTTTAGGAGGCTCTTTTTTTATTCGATTCTAAAAAAATACAAAAAAGATGGAACCTAAAGTATATGGAATAATTATACCCATCAGAAAAAACGGATTGAACAAGTCGAATCATGTTGATTTGATGCAATCCTGCGCACTGTCATAATATCCATCTGACATTCGATTAAAAATCATCTAAAGTTTTTGAATCTTGACTACAATGCAAATGAACGCAAATCAGCGCAACATAATCTTGATTGAATTGTATGCATAATTATTGCCATATATTTCATCGGAAGGTATTGCTTCAGGCCAAAGCCGTATCAAGTCCAAACAAAAAATTGTTTCATTTAAATTAATAGAAAAAATGGGTAAAATTGCTCAAGGTATTTTAGGAGGGCTTTCAGGTAAGGTTGGAAACATTATCGGTGGAAGCTGGAAAGGGATTGACTACATTAGAATTAAACCTTCAAGTGTAGCAAATCCAAGAACTGTAGGACAGGTAAATCAAAGAACGAAGTTTACCGCTACTTTAGAATTTATTCAAGCTATTAAACCTTTTATCCAGAAAGGATATAAGTTTTTAGCTGTGAAGAAAACTGCATTTAATGCGGCGATGTCGTACGTCCTAAACAATGCGATTACAGGGATTGAACCCAACTTTGAGGTTGATTATGCAAACGCCCTAGTGAGTAGAGGAGGTGTGTCTGGTGCTTTAAATCCAACTGTAGACCTTGCTGTTGCGGGTGAAGTCACTTTCAATTGGGACGACAACTCTGCCGAGGGTAATGCCAATGTTACGGATAGAGCGATGGTGCTTGTTTATAATCCTTCAAAAAAGGAATCTATGTCCAGTACTGAAGGAGCTGCAAGAACTGTTGGAACGCAAACTGTGCCAATCCCAACGACATACGCAGGTGATACTGTAGAGCTATTTATGGCATTTATAGCAGCTGATGGTAGTCAGTTATCGAATAGTACTTATTTAGGCTCTGGAATAGCTAATTAAGGCTTGGTGTTTTATTTTAAGAAACCGCTCATTATGAGCGGTTTTTTTTATGTTATATTTGTTTTTAAGAAGATGATTTATTTGCTAATATTTGTCACAAATATTCTCTTGTTTATCATTTTTTGTATCCTATTTGTTGCCCAAATGCTGTAACCTCAATGGATTCAAGGGTAGTTAGATATTGCATCGGGAAGTAAAAAATGATGAATTAGCAGCTCTTAATTAGAATTTAAACATACAATCCATCATAAGTTTAATATCCTTGCCGAAGTATCTCATACCTGCTTCCTCACCTCAATCACTACCGATTTACTAGTTGGCGTATTGCTTTTTAATGCTACTGATCTAATAGGCACCAAGACATTGGTTTCAGGAAAATAAGTGGCGACGCATGTTTTTGGGATGTCGTATGAAATGACTAAAAAAGTTTTTGCAACACGCTTTTTTCCATCACTGAAATTGTATAAATCTACAACGTCCAATTGTTTTAACTGGCGTTCTTTCATATCTTCGGGATGCATCAAAATGACTCTACGCTCGTTTTCAATGCCCCGATATCTGTCGTTCAATCCATAAATAGTTGTGTTATATTGGTCATGGCTGCGTATGGTCATCATCAATAACTCATGGTCCTTTAAAGAAATGGATTCTACCGTATTTGATGAGAAATTTGCTTTTTTGGTATCTGTAGTAAAGGTGCCTTCGCGTGCGGAGTTCGGTAAATAAAATCCTCCGTAGTCCCGTACTCGTTTGTTATAATCTTCAAAACCAGGAATGGTGGCTTCTATCGCTTCTCTGATACGGTCATAATTAGTCATATAATCGTTCCATGGCAATTTCGGATTTTCTTTTAAAACCAACATCGCCATTTTGCAGACAAGCGCAGGTTCACTTATTAAATCGGCACTTACAGGTTCTAGAACGCCTTGACTTCTTTGAATAACACCCATAGAGTTTTCACAAGTCACAAATTGTTTTTCTCCTTGTTGCAAATCGGCATCACTACGTCCCAAAACGGGTAGAATCAAAGCTTCTTTGCCTGTAACCAAATGACTTCTGTTTAGTTTGGTACTTACTTGAACTGTTAGGTCACATTGTTGCAAGGCCTTTGCAGTAAAATTCGTGTCGGGTGTAGCGCTTAAAAAGTTACCGCCCATCCCCATAAAAACTTTGCATTCGCCTTTGTGCATTGCCTCAATCGAATCTACTACATCATGCCCATATCCTTTTGGTGGGACAAATCCGAAGTTTTTTTCAAGATTTTCCAAGAGCCAATCCCAAGGTTTTTCGTAAATACCCATAGTCCTATCCCCTTGTACATTGCTATGGCCTCGTACAGGGCAGGTTCCTGCTCCAGGTTTTCCTATGCTGCCTTTTAGTAATAGCGTATTCACCACTTCTTTTATGGTATCAACGGAATTTTTATGTTGCGTAAGCCCCATCGCCCAACAGGTGATAATTTTAGTTGCATATTTTATCTTTTCAACCACCTCCTTGATTTGATTCAAAGGAATTCCGCATTGTTCGGAAAGGATATTCAAATCCTGTTTCAACAGATGCCGCTTTAAATCTTCAAATCCGTGTGTGTCTTTTAAAATAAATGACTGGTCCAAAATTTTCCCTGGTTCTTTGCCTTCTTCTAAAATTAACAGCAGGTTGATGGCCTGAAATAGCGCCATATCCCCGTTGATTTTTACAGGCAAATGTATATTTGCAATGGTGGTACCAATTCCCAACATACCACCAACACTTTGAGGGTCCGCGAACGCTGACAATCCTGTTTCTGGCAACGGATTGACAGAAATAATCAAAGCGCCGTTTTTATGCGCTTTTTCCAATGCGTTTAACATTCTTGGATGATTTGTGCCCGGATTTTGCCCTATGATGAAAATGACTTCGGCAATATATAAATCCTCCAACTTTACAGAGCCTTTGCTTATTCCTAAAGTTTCATCCAATGCCACGCCGCTGCTTTCGTGACACATATTACTACAGTCTGGCATATTATTGGTGCCATAAGCGCGTACGAATAACTGGTATAAAAATGCGGCTTCGTTACTTGTCCTTCCGCTGGTGTAAAAAATCGCTTCATCTGGAGACTGTAACCCATTTAGATGTTTAGAAATGATTTTAAACGCGTCCTCCCATGACAGCGGCTGATAATGTGTTTCGCCTTTTGGCAGATACATAGGTTGTGCAATGCGTCCACTTTTACCGATTTTATAATCATCCCAAGTGGACATTTCCCCTACGGAATGTGTAGCGAAAAAATCAGAACGCAACGTTTTTGTAGTGGCTTCTTCTGACACAGCTTTGGCGCCGTTTTCACAATATTCAGCAATCGCACTCCTTTTGTCGTCTGGGTCTGGCCAAGCACATCCAGGACAATCATAGCCATCCACCTGATTCAATTTTTGAAGCGCAATAAAGCCACGGGAGACATTCATTTCTTCCAAAATATGTTTGGCAGAAACCGCTACGGCCTTAAAACCTGCTGCTGTTTTATCAACGGAAGATAATTTGATATCCTTAAGTGTTTCAGGATTTTCAGAATGGATGGTATCTTGTTTATTTATCGACACGATAATAAGATTTTAGAATAAATTAGAGCCAAAGAGTAATTATATTGATTTCAAACCAAATATATCAACAGACCGTTTTTTTGTTTTCATACATATCCGATTGGTCCTCATCACTTTCATCCAGACATTGCAAATCTTTTTCTATCAATATGAATAATCCGTCTTCTCCATTTTTCTGTGAACCTTTGATGGTGATATCATCCGTATCGGTTAAAATTCTAGCCTCTGATACAGGAATATGGATTGTGATGGTATTCGATTCAAAAGACGCTGAAAAGTTTTGAACGGTAGCATCCACCTTTAATGCATATTGAAACACTTGTTCTTGCGTGATGATGGTTTTACAGGTAATAGTTCCGCTTTCTTTTAATTGTTCCACATCTGTTTTGGTTAATCTTAAACGGATGGAATTGTCTTTAATTCTAATTTTCATGATAGTGTTCTTTTTTAATTCGGTCTGCCTTTGTATAGACATTACATGATTGTGCTTTTAGGAAACCTATCAATGTAATGTCAAAGGCCTCCGCAGTTTCCACAGCGAGACTGCTGGGAGCACCAATGGCGCAGACGACTTTAATTCCTGCCATCGCAGCTTTCTGTATCAATTCAAAACTGGCCCGACCGCTCAATAAGAGCATATGTTGACTTAAATTTAAAGCGTCCCCCTTACTTTTAAGTATTTCTACTCCAATGAGCTTATCCAATGCATTGTGCCGACCGACATCTTCTCTAAAACTTAACAAGTTGCCATTGTTGTCAAAAAAAGCCGCCGCGTGAATGCCTCCTGTGCTGACAAAGGTTTTTTGAACCGCCATTAATTTTGAAGGTAAGGTCGCTATTTGCTTTAAATCGATGGTGATAGGTTTTGCATCTGCGACCACGTTGCACACTTGGTGGATGGCTTCAATACTTTGCTTGCCACAAACGCCGCAACTACTTGTCGTATAAAAATTACGTGTAACTTTTTCCAGTTTCGCATCAAAATCTTCATGAAGCCGCACCAAAATCCGATTGTGTCCTATGGCGCGTAT
>JBGTDZ010000061.1:0-2646 GCA_041748055.1 Aquaticitalea sp. | reverse complement strand
GAATCTACAGGAAAATCCACCTTGGCGCAACAATTGGCACACCATTACAATACTGTTTTTGTACCAGAATATTCAAGGATTTATGCCGAAATGCAATTGCTTTGCGACAAATCATTGACCAAGGATGACGTAGTGAACATCGCAGAAGGACAACTCAAACTAGAAAAAGAGTTACTTGCTAAAGCTAACAAAATTCTTTTTTGCGATACAGATTTGTTGGAAACCAAAGTATATTCCGAAATGTATTATAACGATTATTTTCCATCTCAACTCGAAGATTTTGCACATCAAAAGACCTGTGACTTATATTTGTTGGCTAATATTGATTTGCCTTGGGTTGCCGATAACATTAGAGACAAACCGTTAGCACGAGAGGAACAATTTAATATCTTTGAAGCTGCATTAAAAAAATACCACAAACCTTACGAAATAATTGAAGGGAATGAAGAAGAACGTTTGAAGAAGGCCATTCATTATGTAGATGAATTATTAAATAACAAAAAGTGAAATTTACAAAACAAGACATAGAACAAATTGAGAAAAAAGGGCTGTCCTTAAAAAAAGTAAAGGATCAAATAGAAATCTTTAAATCTGGTCTCCCTTTGATAAATCTTCAATCGGCTGCAACCATAGATGATGGAATCAACGGCATAAAAAAATTGTCGGATGCGGAAAAGAAACATTTCATCCAATTTTTTGACGAAAAAAGGGACACGATTTCCATGATTAAATTCGTTCCTGCTTCAGGTGCAGCAACCAGAATGTTTAAAACGCTTTTTAACTTTTTGGACGCCTATGATTTAGACAAGGAAACCATCAATTCCTTTATCAATCGCAATAAGGATTCCGATTTATCGGTTTTTTTTGTCGGCCTTGAAAAATTACCTTTTTACAAAAGTGTTTTAAAAGCATTACAGAAGTTTTATCCCGACTATGAATCGTTTTACAATGATAAACAGAAGTATGTGTTCATAAAAACCATGCTCGACGTAGATAAACTCAACTATGGTTTTGCTCCAAAAGGATTGCTCCCCTTCCATGAGTATAAAGATCATATTGCTACAGCATTTGAGGAACATTTGTTTGAATCGGCACTTTACGCTTCGAGTACCGGGGAAGCCAAGTTGCATTTCACAATTTCTGAAAAATACAAGCATATTTTTGATGATGAGTTTGAGAGGATTCAAGAAATTGTAGAAAAGAAGACTGGTACCAAATTTCATTCATCTTTCTCCTATCAAAAGGAATCTACTGATACTATTGCAGTAACTCCAAAAGATGAACCTTTCCGTGAAGATGATGGTCAACTTGTTTTTAGACCATCCGGTCATGGCGCTTTGTTGGAAAATTTGAACGAACTCGATGCCGACATTATTTTTATAAAGAACATAGATAACGTGGTCGTTTTTAAATATGAAAAGGAAGTGGCTTCATACAAGAAAATGCTGGCCGGTTTGTTACTTGAAGTTCAGGAACAAGCTTTCAAATATCTGGAAGATTTACATGAGAAAGTCATTTCTGATAACAAGCTTATTGAAATTGCAGAATTTTTGGTTAATCGTTTGAATGTAAAAGTGAGTCGCGAATTTGAAAAATATTCCAAAAAATATCAAATAGAATACCTTGTTGAAAAATTAGATAGACCTATTCGGGTTTGTGGCATGGTTAAAAACGAAGGCGAACCAGGAGGTGGACCATTTTGGGTCAAGGAAGAAAGTGGAAATGTAACGCTTCAAATTGTAGAATCTGCGCAAGTGGACAGAAAAAACAAAGATCAAAAGGAAATTCTTAAAGAATCCACCCATTTCAATCCTGTTGATTTAGTCTGTGGCGTGAAAAATTATAAAGGCATTAAATTTGATTTACGTAATTATGTAGATTCCAGAACTTCTTTCATCACCATGAAAACCAATGGGGGAAAGGACTTAAAAGCCTTGGAACTCCCAGGTCTTTGGAATGGCAGCATGGCAAGTTGGAACAGTATTTTTGTTGAGGTGCCTTTGATTACTTTCAACCCAGTAAAGACAGTTACCGATTTACTAAAACCTACACATCAAATTAAGTAAGCAGGAACAGTATTCAGTTTACAACCTGACATAATTACCAATAATTTAGATTTTTATCTTCGTAAAATTTCTTGAAATTCTTGTGTCCAACAACTTATGAATAAAGATATCTTACAGAACGAATTACAATTCAAAGCAGTCAGAAGCTCTGGATCTGGTGGTCAAAATGTAAATAAAGTTTCTTCAAAAGTGGAATTGACATTTCATTTGGAGGGTTCATTAGGATTGTCTGATAATGAAAAAGAACTTCTAAAAGAATCCATTGGCAATCGATTGACCAAAGAAAACATCCTATTACTTCAATGTGATGAAAGCCGAAGCCAGCACAAAAACAAGGAATTGGTCATCCAACGTTTTTTTAAATTGGTAGAAGAAGGATTGATTGTTCCAAAAGAACGCGTCGCAACTAAAATCCCCAAAGCAGTGGTAAAAAAAAGGCTGAAAACCAAAGGCATAATTTCTGAAAAAAAGAGCAACAGAAAACCACCAGAACTTGAGTAAATTAATTCCAAATTCTTTATCCTTAATTCCAAATTCGTTTCTATCTTTGCATCGTTCTCATTAAAGGGGTGCTTTTTTT
>JBGTDZ010000060.1:0-7254 GCA_041748055.1 Aquaticitalea sp. | reverse complement strand
ATCAAATATGATAGGAATGATTTTAAGATTTATTTTGATAGGGCTTTTGTTTGTCCATAAAGTTTCAGCTCAAGAAAATCTTGATTTTGTTGAACTTGAAAATACTATTGAGGCCGAACTAGTAGCAAATAAAACACCAGGTGCCGCAGTCCTGGTAATATCGGGTGGCGAGATTGTTTTTTCCAAAGCTTATGGAGATTTAAATGTGGAGAGTGGGCAGAAGGTGACAGTTGAAACCTTATTCCGACTGGGTTCAACAACGAAGATGTTTACTGCGGCAATGCTGGTGAGTTTAGCTAATCAGGGAAAAATAAATATGCATTCACCTATTGGTGACTATTTAAAAAATCTGAACCCTAAAATTTCGCGTCTTACTGCTCATCAACTTTTGAGTCAGACTTCTGGCTTAAGAGACTTTGCACCGATGGTTGATTCTAATGACGATTCAGCTTTGAAACAAAACATTCTTCTTTGGAAAGACGATGTTATCTTTACAGAACCCAATAAAATATATTCATATTCCAGCGCCAATTTCTGGCTGGCTGGGTTATTGGCTGAAGAAATCTATGGAAAACCATATTCAGACGCAATTTCAGAAATCATTTTGCGTCCACTCGGCATGGATTGGTCCACAATGCGGCCCTTTGAAGCTATGACTTACCCCTTGGCATTAGGACATAATATAGTGAAGGAAAAAGCCGAAGTTATACGTCCAATCTCAAATAATGTAGCAAAATATCCTGCAGGTTCTCTTTATTCAAACATTCGAGAATTGGGAAACTGGGCACTTGCTATTTTAAATGATGGAAAATTGGGAAGCGAACAAATTCTTGAACCTACTATTATAAAACAATTGAAAAAACCACAAGTTTGGTTGCCATATGAAGAAAAGGTCTTTTATGGATATGGATTAATCGGTTATGAAGCAGACGGCGTCAATTTGCTCACACATGGTGGCGTTTCGTCAGGATATGGTTCTACATTTGACTTTGCACCAGATCAAAAATTTGCGGTTATTGTATTAGCAAATAGAAACGGAGAAACACTTCCTAAATCACGCCACAAAGCTTATGAAATGTTTTTGCCATTTAACAAAACGGAAGAGAATACAGCCCCATCTTTTAAAATGTCAGCCGACGAAATGAAAAATTATATTGGGAAATATGAAAGTGCTCCACAAGTATGGCAAGTTTATATCAAGGAGGGAAAACTTTTTATTAAAATAAATGACTATGAATTTGAATTGATGCAAACAGGAAATAACAGTTTTCAGTTTGAACAGGGCGGGATTATTTTCGTTCCCAATGAGAATGGGACGATTGAGCATATTTTTACAGGTTTATATTCTGCAAAGAAAGTTGAATAAATAAACGTAACTATTTATGTTTTTTTAATGTGTCTTTTAGTCATTACAGCACATTTTTTTTTTTTTTAGAATAATCTTTAATTGGCTAATTTCATTGTCTTTAAATCCATTAAGTGCTGATTTACGATTTGATGAAATGATCGAACTAAAACATTCAAGATTTTTTGACCCTTATCGGTTATCTTCAAATTGTATTTTCTTCTATCTTCCGGTTTAACAGTTCTATTTAGGTACTTTTTTTTGACGTTATTTCTATCTCCCTTGTTAAGAAAGCATAATCCTTGAAAACCAAGTCATGATTTCCATTTTATTAAGCTCTGGAAACCTATGCGAAAATTGATGTAATAGAGACTGTTCAATTGTTATACTATCAACTAGGTAATTGAGATTTCATTATGCAAATCTTCTTTATTCTTTTATGGACTTTTCAATTGTGTAAAATATGGTTTGTGGTGGTAGTTCAACCACTCAATTTTTTTAAATAAATATATTACAGAATGTTCCGTTGTATTGAGAAAAAAATCTAATTCTATAGATGTATCACTTGAATAGAAAATTCTATAGAATAAATTGCAAAATCATTCTATAGTTTGTAGAATTAAGAACCTGATTTATTTTAAAATAGAGATTTGTTTTTTTAGCTTAAATCATCATTTCATTTGAAAAATAGACCAACACACAATCCTAAAATAGAATAAACCCATCAAAAACAATTATTGTTCTTGATGGGTTTATTTAAGGGAATATTTAAAAGGTTATAATTAAAGTTAGTACTCTTATACTTTCGTCAAAAGGAGTTGAATGGGTTCGTTTTCAACACCACAGCCTCCAGATCCATTCAGAAAATCAAAATAATTCAGTCTAATTGAAGAATCATCACAAGGTGTAGACAAAACAGAATCCGTATTTGGTCCAATTGAAATGGCACTGGAGCAACCCGTACCAGATACAGTTACTCCTATAATAATTCTACCATTAACAAAGCTAAAAGACATAGTTTCCGGTGAATCAGAAAATTCAGGCAAATATGGGGCCATAAACTGACGAGAAGTTCCATTAACGCCAGAGGCTACTAAAGTAACGATTTGTCCATCCGTGAAGATAGGAGTAGCGAACAAACTTGGGCCAGAAGGTACAGTCAGTACATAGTCCCCTAAGAATACATCACCTGACAAATCTGTCGAAGGGCATATTCGAACTCTTTGAACTGTAGAAAATGTTTCGCCCGCCAATCCGACGGTTACTCCGGATATATTCGTCCCAGTAAGTACAACATCAAAAATCATTGCTTCGGCCAAAGGTGTAGGTATTTCTTCAATATCGAAATCAATAGTTGGCAAATATACATATATCGAGCTGGTACCGGTATCCGGTCCAGCGTAACTGGTTTCTCCCGCAGGACTGATTATTTGTCCATTATTGGAAAAAACCGTATTGGGGTCTAGTCCAGATACTCTAACCAAATCATAGGAAATCACCAAATCTTGGGTAGTTACGGGAACTTGAATATTTACGCCGATTTGTATTTCTACAGGACTATCAATACTTCCAGTAATAATTGAAGGATTGGTGCTTAAAAACTGAATCCATCCTATTTCTTCTTGAGCCCCATATTTCAAATCATCCTTACTATTACTACTGCAGGCAACAACCATTAACATTAGAAAAACGGCACTTATTTTTATAAAATTTTTCATAATCATACTATTATTTATTTATTTTAATTGACGCAAAAATCGGTGGATTCAGAAGAGCCAAAATTTCCACTACCTGAAGCATATGATACTGCCTCTTCAGCGGCGCATGTCAGGTCATAGGTTCCTGTGGTGTTACCGTCAAATAAGCCATCGCCAAAGGAATCATAAATAGTAAATGTGTAACAACCTGCAGAAAGATTTATTAATGGAATACTAACCGCTTGTCCTGCAGTTCCATCGCTATATGGCCCGCCAGTTTGTACAATAGTTCCGCTATCATTTGTAATTTCCCAAGAAGTTTCAGACCCATAGTCGTCCGTAACAATTTTTAAATTATAACTACTTCCATCGCAGACATACGTGGTGATGTCAAAATATTTTACAAATGTAAAAACCGTTGTGGGCTTTATTGCTACGACTCCTTCAGGCAAATCAAGATTCAGAACCAAAGTATTGGTTTGAAAATCCACCAAATTGTCATAATTAAAGGTGACATCCAGAGTTCCAATAAAAGAATTTGCAGGAATGGATAACGTACCTATTGTATAATCCACGGGTAAAGCTGTAGACGATTCATCCACAGATACATTAAATGTTCTTGCAACGTCTGAAGTTGTTGTGGATTCAATATTGATTGTCTTTGTTATCCCTTCGACTGGAACTATAAATCGAGACTGTGAAGTGCTTGCAAAACCAATACCTGTTTGACCATTTTCAGAATCAAATACAGTGTTAATATTTGCATCGTCTTTATCACAAGCCAAAAAGCCTAACAACAAAAGGGAAACAATAATAATTTTTAAATTTTTCATAATTCTATTTTTTTTATTAATAACCTGGATTTTGTTCCACTGCTGGGTTTGCTGTAACCTCTTCGAGCGGAATCGGTAATGTGAACAAATTACTGCTATTGCTAAGGGTGCAACCTGCTAGAATGGCACATTCTGTTGGGTCTCTATCAATCTGTCTGTTACCTCTGGCTCCCAATCGCTTTAGATCAACATAACGGTGCCCTTCAAACAATAGCTCTAATCTTCTTTCATCCAAAATACCGCCAAAAGCCTGTTGCTGATTTGCATATACAGGCAAAGGTTGACCTCCTCCAAATCGAGCATCTCTCAATTGCTTAACAAATGTGGCCGCTGCCACCAAATTATTGGCATCAGCCGCGGCCTCTGCCCGTATCAAAAGCATCTCCGCTGAACGGAAAACTTTCAAATCATTCATTAAGGGCTTATTCTCACTACCCGGATATTTGAAAACCAAAAGCACATCATCATTCAGGTAATTGGGATTAGTAGAATAATTAGGGTCAATCAGGGATTCAGCGAGATTAACATTTCTAATCAATCGCACGTCTGAAGTTCCGTTCATAATATTGAATGTTGATCTGCTGATTTCCATAAATGGACCACCACCGAGATTTGGATTGATAAAAGCAAACAGACTTCCTACCCATCCTCCTTTAATAACAGGGTCTACTTCCTCTTGCACACTATATTGATCATCAAAGTTGTCACCAACCGTCCTTTCCAAGCTAAAAATAACTTCAGTAAAATCGGTATCCTCATACATGGCAAAATATTGTGATTGATTGGCAATTGGGTATGAAGCCAACAAATCCGCTGCATAAGAATCCGCCAGACCATATTGCCCTCTATAGGCGGCCATCCGGGCTCTTAAGGCAGTAATAAAATCCTGCCCCATGAATTTAACCCCTTCATTTGTTGTAATTAAATCTTCGGCAGTAGACAGATCAGAGCTAATTGCTTCATAAAACTCCCCATTGGTACTTCTAGGTACCGCTGCGAAAATATCATCCGTAGGGCTCAATAAAAGTAGCCCAGCCAAAGCATCATCATCTGTATAGTCAGTAGAGAAATACGTCAAAATTTGAAAATGGCCAAATGCCCTTATCGCATATGCTTGGCCTACAACGTTGTCATATTCTGTTGGATTCTCACTTCTATCGATACCAGTAGCGGCAGCAATAATTCTATTCGCTAAACCAATTGCAGCATAATTTGAGCTCCATATGCTAAAAACATAGTCAGAACTACTATTAAGATTAAAATTCTGTTCGGCGCTATTTTGTCCTCCATTTTCTCTACCCCTAAAGACTTCATCAGTAATGGAGGCGGTTAAACCTATCTCATTTGTGGTATCTAAAAAGTTATAAGCTCCCAATAACCCAAATCTTAAATCGTTTATATTTTTGAACGCATCATCCGCATTCAAACGACCAGGCTGGGTTATATCAATCGCATCATTACAGCCAATTAATGTAATGGTAAATATTGCGAAAATCAGTTTATATATATTTTTCATATTATTTTTTTATTTAAAATCCGAATTCGATACCTAGTGAATATGTTTTAGGGGTTGGATAGCCATTTTGGACTTCTGCAATTCCTTCAGGATCAAACCCTCTCCATTTAGTAAATGTCACCAAATTTTCTCCGCTTATAAATGCCCTGACATGAGTGAATCCGATTTTATCCAGTACATTTTTAGGCAGGTTATATCCGAATTGGATGAAACGCAATCTTAAATAATCCGCTTCTCTCACGTTTCTATCAGAAAAACCTTCATCATCCAAATTTGTTGCAGTTAGCGAAGGGATGTCTGTTATATCCCCGGGTTGGGACCAAGCTCTCAAAATGTCCCTTGATGATCTGAAACTCCCAATGGAGCTGGGATCCAAGAAACCCTGTAAATCGAAATCCACTCTATCCGCACCGACAACATAGTTAAATTGTGTGGTGAAGAAGAAATTCTTATAGTCCATGTCAAAACCAACACTACCTTGGTAATCCGGATAAAAATTTTTCCCAGTAGCTCTCTGATCATTGGCATCAATATCTTCAGTTATATTGCCATCTATATCCAAGAACAATAAATTACCATTTGCTGGATTTACCCCTAGATATGGAGCAGCATAAATCTCTGCTAATGGACCACCAACTCGTAGATCGAAAGGGATATCACCTCCTGGACCTAAATTAATAATTTCTTGTTTGTTGTAATTGCCTACTAAATTTAGCCTCACATTCAGTCCATCATCTGTTGATTTTTTGAATAGTTGATAATGAAGTTCCAGATCTACCCCTCTATTTTCCAGTTCTCCGACGTTCGCATTTAAAAAGGATGTTCCGCCATTCAATGCTGGGGATAATGGTGTTTCAATAAACAAATCTGTGGTATTCTTTTTATAGAAATCAACGGATCCTCTCAACCTATTTGATAGGAGGGCAAAATCCAATCCAATATTTGCTTGAGTAATGGTTTCCCATTTTAAGGCATTGTTTCCTATTTGCCCAACAGACAATCCATTGACACCTCCATACTGACCACCTGTTACAAAGAAATTCTCGGTTAAATCGGCCCCAACAAAGTAAGCATCTTGTCCAATGGCATCAATAATATTCTGATTACCACTGGTTCCATAGGATCCCCTCAATTTCAAGTCCTGAAATATAGATCCATCCATAAAGCCTTCATTGGATATGTTCCATCGACCAGCAACAGACCAAAAAGTACCCCATTTATTGGTTGATGAGAATCTGTACGAGGCATCTCTTCTCAAAGTACCGGAGATTCCATATTTTGAATCGTAGTCATAATCCAAAAATCCAAAATAAGAGAATAGGCCAGCATTATTGATATTTGCATTTGCTATATCTATGAAAAAATCGTTTTCACTTGTATCATCAATAAATGAAGAACCGTCTCCTGGGGAAAAGGTTGCCGGATCAAAACCGCTTTGTCTGAAACCAAAACCTCTCAAGTGAGCTTTAAAATATTCTGTAAAAAGTGAAGCTTCAATAGTATGCTTTTCATTAAACGTTTTATTATAGGTCAATGAATTGGTAAAGTTAAATGCGACCGTTCGCGTACTTAAGTTATCCTGAAACCCTGGAGTTGTATTACCATCTTCGGCGAATAATTGGGCATTGAAAGAGGTTGGAGATTCAACGAGTAGAAATTGTTCATCTGTAAAATCACCACCAAAAGAGGAGTTAAACGTAATATTGTCGGTAAACTTATAGCTCGCATTGACATTGGCTATAATTTTCAACTCATCATCACGTCTTGTTTGTTGATCTCTTATGTCCAAAAGGAACAATGGTGTATTTCTAAATATGACGGGAATATTGCCACCATTGCCATACACATAAGAGGCTGGCGATA
>JBGTDZ010000059.1:0-5258 GCA_041748055.1 Aquaticitalea sp. | reverse complement strand
ATCGAATTTGAAATCTAGTTTTTTAATTTGTCGTCATGGGGTCACTGCCAAAATTGGCATGCACCATTTTCCATTTTCCTCCTTGCTTTACATACACACGCGTAGATTTGGCTTTGAAGGGATTCAGTTCTCCATCTTTGTTTTTGTTAATGCCTGCAAAATTGTAGGTAAGAATGGCTACATCTCCATAAACCTGAACTTTGGGATTTAACATTTCGGCTGCTACTCTTCGCCCTGGGGCTTTACCAGCAGGTTCAGCTAAACTCGTCACCACATTTTTGCCGTCAACACGGGTAGAGTAATCACCATTAAATTCAGTGTAATCATCAGCCATATCTTTAACAATCTCTGCAACATTGCCCGGGTCGGCTGCCTGCGCTGCCCACTGTGCTTTAACCATGCCCATAATTTCGTCAGCGATTTGCTGATTTGTGTTTGCTTGCGAATAAGAATTTGAAGGCAGAATGATTGTGCCTATAAGCATAGCAAATCCAAGAATTATTTTTTTCATATAGATGTTGTCAGTGATTATAGTGCTGACTCCGCACTTTCTTATTGCTTACTCTATTCGGTTTTCAGCGTCCCCGTTATTGATTTGTCAAATCTATAATTATTGCTCATTGGTTTAAAGTCGTAAAGTAGAACTCATGAGAATTCCATTGATTGGATATAGTTAATTAATTTATTAATTTATTTCCCGCTCATATCTTTGTTATAAACCCAAATTTCGTCCCATGTGTTTGTGAATGTGACTCGATATAATTCAAGTTGATTTTGCCAAGAGTTTTCACCATTCACCTTGTTAAAGTTTTCTTCCCATTTTAAATCTCTATCAAAATCTGCCCAATTTTTACTAAAACTAATAGTAACAATGTGGCGACCGAGGTTTCCTTGTCTAAATTCATTATAATAAACGCCCCAAGGATTAACTCCTTCCAGACTTTTTACAGTTTTACTGTTTCTTTCAAAAAATGTTTCTACTCCAGGGGTAGGTCCATCGTTAACCTCAAAATATCTCATAAACAAAATTGGATATTTTGTCCCATCGCCATCTAACATGTTAGTGTTATTTAATTTTTTATCCTCTCTCCAATATTCAACAGTGTGCATTGTTTTAATATTAGACATCACATTATCACGCCAGTCTTCATCGTGTCCATCTGCCTCTGGACGAGTATCATTATGCTTGTACATCATTGGACCCATTTCCCAAATAATGTTTCCCGCATTAGGACCAGACTGAATATTATACACAGACGCTTCGTATGGTCCGCTTTTATGATAAGTTTGGTTATGCTTCCGCATGTTAATTTGTAAGGTTTTCAATTTAGTAAAATCTGGAGTGAGCATAATATTTTCCCACATATTATAGTCTTCACTTTCTTGGGAATTAGCATTTTCTGAAAATGAAAACACCATCACTAGCATCAATACTGATGCGATTGTTGTTTTAAACATAATTCTTTGGTTTTTGTTGGTTAATCACAAGATGCAACGATTGCATGTCTGTCTTTTATTTTGTTAAAGCATTAAAATAAGTAGGACTCTTAAATTGTGTGAGAGTAAGCATTAACATTTGGAGTTAGATAAATTTAAGCCTTTTAATCATTATATATCAGAAGGTTAGGACGAAACATCTTGTTTAATGTCCGAAATGAATGTTTAATTTATCGAAAGCGTTAATCAATGTAGAATATTGTAATTTGGCATTATGCTTAAACTATATATTATTGGACTCTGCATTTTGATTATAGCAATATTGGCAAATGCCATTGTAATCAGAATGGGTTTGAAATCGTGGTATGACTTTATAGATTTATTGAACGATTTGGGAAAAGGAGCCTTTGCAAAATTATCTGCATTTGATTATTTATGGTTATTTGTTGGTTATCCCTTAGTTTTAGGTGGTGGCTATTATGTGGGGGTCAAAATATATGAACTCATATTTTAACATCGAACTAATTAATATTGAATTATCTGTTTTAATAATGTATTAGTAATTGGCTATCAAAAGTTGAAATAACAAATACCTATGTAGTTGAGATAATGAATAGAGCAATTGAGCCATCGATTCAAATACTATTTCAATATTTTTTTTGAAAAAGAATTCATGATTTCAATCGGTCACTTTGATACTCGCCATTGCCAATCTTCCTATTGATGGCGAACCTACAAATTCAATTTGCTTGGTATTGAGAATGTTTGTCATATTAAAATTGAACAATACATTTTTGCTCCAGCGATAATTGGTACTAAAATCAAACGTAGTAAAACCACCCAGTGGGCCATAGTTGAAGTTCTTCGGAGGCGTTCTGGTTCCGGCACCTGCTGAACTTCCTACTTGTATCCCACTGTAGAAGTCATATTTCTGAACCACCCTCGCACCAAATGCAATTGTCACTCGGTCTTTAAATAAGTTTTCGAACGTTACACGTGCTATTCCACGATGGTTTGGAGCATTAATACTCTTTTCATCTAGTGTTATTATGCCATCCTTGTTAGCATCATTTTCCTCAAATTCGGCTTTAAGCAATGAATATTTAAGCTCTAATAAAACAGATGGAATAATCGTATAGCTTAACCCAGCATCCACACCATACACTTTTGCTTTGCCATAATTGAAAAAAGTAAAAAAATTAGCACCCCGCAAAGTGTCATTACTTACAGTTCCTGCAAAAAGTGGATTATGATTAACCTCAATATCGTTAACGGAAAGCGCTCTACCGCCCACTGGTAATTGGGGAGTGATAAAGTTCTTGCTCGTGCCATAATAGGCATTGACATCGACCCAAAGTTTTTCGGATGGACGCCCTTTATAGCCAATTTCCCAAGTTTTAACTTCTTCTGGCTTTAACGGCTGGGTGTTTAGACGGGACGCTGGGTCACTGACCAGCGCATTATTTGGAATATATGAAATGCCACTACCGCCATTGCCATATAAGAAATCACGAATCCCTGCGTATTGATTTTGGATTGTTGGCAACGCATAGGCTTTTGCCCAACCCAAGCGAATATTTCCCTCACGCAAATCTTTGACAAAAGTGAGCTTTGGTGCAACTAAATTCTTGAAGTTGTCATTATTGTCATAACGAATGGCACCGATAAGGCGCATGTCTTTGAATAGTTTCTTTTCGAGTTGTAGAACGGCGCCAACCTGTGACACAGAAATGTCATCAGCCTCGCCTACCAATGTGCTTCCGTCCGTAGAATTGGGATGCGCATTCTCATAGTCCAATCCCGCAACTAAAAATAATCCATCTTTGGAAAAGTTGGTATGATATTGAAAATCTGCATTAAATCTTCTACTTTTTTCTTTAAAACGTGAAGTATTAAGCGAGAATTGTTCTGCTTCATCGGGAGGCAATGCCGCAGGACCTGGCTGTGTCCTCATCCAAAATAGTTGCGTGTAGGCAGGAATACTATAACCCTTGCCAAGATTTCCCCACGTATTGTAAACATTCGCATAAAAATGTGGACTTTTAAATCTGGCCTGCAGAAAGCTATAGGTCAATCCTATCATTTGATTACGTCCACTAGTTGTTACCTGTAGAAAATCATTGTTGCTGGCACCACTTGAAACTATAATTTCTGTTGTAGGGTTTATATTGTAATACAAATGTGCTTCCCCTCTGATGTGACGAAAATCAAGTTCTACGTTGCGTTCTGGAATTGCTCTAGATGGATTGCCGACATATACGCTATCAATAAAATCAAATTCCTGCCCTGTGGCATATTCTCCCGTAAATTTCCAGGCCCATTTTTCATTCACCTTATGAGCATGTCGCAATCGCCCACTAAATTGGTATTGGTTCCCAGCGCTCAAAGAAACAGATGTGCCAGAGTAGATTCGAGGGTCTTTTGTAATCGTGTTGAACACTCCATTATGTGCATTGGGACCATAAAGTGCCGTTTGCGGCCCTACAACAATTTCTATTTGATGGATATCATCCTTTATTGTTGACCCATTGTTAAATACGGGTAAACCACCACTTAATGCAGCGGTACTAATGCGGCCGTCAACAATCTGTAATATTTTATTGTTGAAAGCGCTGTTCAATCCCCTGGCATTAAAAGTAGTACCATCAACGCCATAGCGTGTAAATTCTACCCCTTGAAGTGTTGAAATCAGTTCGCCGGTGTTTGATCCAGCAAATCGTTCAAGATCTTTAGCAGTCAATAGTCGTATGGAGGCAGGAGCTCTTGTTATTTTTTCTGGATATAGAAGGGTTGTGATGACTACTTCCGAAAGCGTATCGGTTATTATTTCTTTGTCTTTACCTTCATTTTGTGCTGAAATAAACTGTACTAAAAAGACTGAGGGGAGAAAGAAAATAGCGGATTTTTTCATCTTTCAATAGTTATTGTTTTTCACCTTTTAGATAGCTTATAACAATTAGTTTGGTTTATTTTTCTAATATTAATCTTTTTAAAAACTGAATTACCGAAAACCCATCACTGAACATTTCAATGCATTTTACTGGTAATAAAATTCAATTAGAAGTCATTTCAAATGATGATAATTTTTAATTAAGGTCGCTATCAACCATTATTTCACCTCTACATCCATTAAATAAATATATGCTTTTTTTGTAATAAATTGTGTACATCTAATAAATTTTTTAACTAAGAATCAGTGAGTTAAAGCAAAATTTAAAAATTATATTTTGAAAAAAATCGTTTGTTGAAGCTGGACAAATTAGTTTTGAAGTTCGAGAAATGAAAATTTTCTTTAAAAATGGGTTTTATAAAACAGACCTTATTTTATATTCAATAACTTCCTCTGTCCTAGACTAACTAAACTGCTGCTCTCAAAGGTGATTGGCTTAAAATTCTAAAACCCATTATATTTCCCAGTTTACCATCCGGAAATAGGAAATTTAAAGTTTAAGGCTAGGGTTTGATTGTAAGTTCATCAAGGTATCAGTATTTTCCTTTTTAAGTTTGAAAGGGAATTTGTATCTATAATCTCCAGAATATATAGTCCTGTGGTTAGATTCTGAACGTCAATGCTATCGCTATTTTGTTGCAATTCGCCTTGAAGTATCCTTTGTCCATTTATTGTGTAAAGATTAAATGTCGTGCGATCAGTCAAATTGATGATGGATAATTTTTTATTTGCCACCCAGACCTTCACTTTAGTTAAGTCTGATTCTTCCACGCTCAGCACCATCTGACCTGCCATTATTGGGGCATTTGCCGTAGCATTGTAGGCGTAATCCTTGATGGTCCATTCCGAAATGCTGGTCACATCCATACGC
>JBGTDZ010000058.1:0-10591 GCA_041748055.1 Aquaticitalea sp. | reverse complement strand
GACATTGAGGAAATTCACAAAAATACCTTGGGCAGTTTCTGGGCGAAGATATAAATCCATTGAATGTTCTGCAGAAGCGCCTATTTTGGTGCCAAACATCAAATTGAATTGTTTTACTTCAGTCCAATTCCTGCTTCCTGTTAATGGATCTGCTATTTCCAATTCTTCAATCAAAGCCTTTACATCTGCCAAATCTTCCTTTTCTAAAGATTTTGACATTCGCGAGAGTGTGGAATTTATCTTTTCATAATATCCAACAACCCGTGGATTGGTGGTAATGAATTCGTCTTTGTTGAATGCTTCTCCAAAACGATTGGAAGCTTTCTCAACTTCTTTGTCAATTTTGGCTTCAATCTTAGCACAATAATCTTCTATCAACACGTCTGCTCTATATCTCTTCTTGGAATCTTTATTGTCTATCAACGGATCGTTAAACGCATCAACGTGGCCAGAAGCTTTCCATGTTGTTGGATGCATAAAGATTGCGGCATCGATACCGACAATATTGTCGTGCATCTGTACTATAGCTTTCCACCAATAGTCTCGAATATTTTTCTTTAATTCTGCACCGTTTTGAGCATAATCGTAAACGGCACTTAATCCATCGTATATTTCACTACTTTGGAATACGTAGCCATATTCCTTGGCATGGGAGATTACTTTTTTGAATTGATCGTCATTATTTACCATGGTGCAAAAATAGAAAACCGCTCCAATTAATGAAACGGATTTTAAAAATATATTTAGGATTTAATTAAGTACAATCTGGGTGCTACCTAACTTTCGGTCCTTATAAAAAACGGAGACTTGATAGGTTCCTTTAAGTAGTGGTTTATCGGATGTATCAGATGCAATTTGCGTACAGATATCTTCTACTTTGCTATTGTAATTAACAATGGTTTTTGCACTATATATGAGTGAGGATTCCCCAAATTCAACAACTCCTTTGTCTGCTATCACATTGTTTTTTGGGTTTACAATTTGCACATACAATTCCTTTTCACCTTGTTCAGTCAACGCATTTTCAGCTAAAGTAAAACACACTTCCAAGGTTTCTGCTTTATGTGCTTTTTTTGTTTCGGATAGTTTGCCATTGATGTTTTGGTAGGCCCTGGCTTCGAATGAATTGGCCGTTAATAGGGCACCGCGCTCAATTGTTTTGCTCAAGGAACTATTTTTTTTGAGGAGCGAATAATTTACTTCTTGTTGTTTTTTTAATTCGTTATAGGCCATCAACTTGTCCTTTTCAAGGTTTTTGTTAATGTCATTTAAGGAATCCACTGTATCAAAAAGTAGGTTGTTTTTGTATTTGAATGTTGCGAGTTGTTCTTTAAAACGTGAAATGACAGAAAGATCACTCTTTACCAATCGAAATGAGTCCAATGCTGTTTTGGCAGCGTTTTTGGCATCATTTAATTTTAAAGTAAGATAGTAATTGGAGCTTGCCACGCCATCATAGCTTTCTATCATGTGTGACAATTCGCTCTCGACCAATTCTTTTTCTTGTTCCAAAAATTGTTGATGTGCCTTAACGGATTCGTTGTTAGTAAAACTAAAAACCGCTAAAACCGCAATTGCAACCATTAAAGAACCTATAATTAGTCTGTAGTTAAATAATTGAGGGTTAACTATCATTCGAAATTATTGAGGGAGGTTATGGATTATTAATATATTAGGAGCGAAAATAAATATTATGTTTGTTATCACACTTTTTTATCGATAAAATGATTATAAATTTGTTAAACTTGTTTTTTCCGCAAGTTTGTCTTTCCTGTGATGTCCATTTAGGTGACAACGAATCATATATCTGCACTTTTTGTAGAAATGAATTACCCATTACCGATTTTCATACCGAAAAGGATAATGCCGTTGCAAAACGCTTATATGGTAGAGTGGATTTTATACATACCACCAGTTTGCTTTGGTTCAATAAAAAAGGAAAAGTGCAACACTTGTTGCACAATCTAAAATATAAAGGACATGAAGGTGTTGGGGTGTTTCTTGGAAAATGGCTTGGAGAAGAATTGAGTATGATTGATGCCTATAAGGATATAGATGTCGTAGTACCTGTACCGTTGCATAAATCCAAATTAAGAAAGCGTGGTTATAATCAGGTGGATAAATTTGGAAGGGAAATTGCCAAGGCATTAGAAATTGAATACAACTCAAAAACACTGGTAAAAATCAAGGCAACTTCCACACAGGTTTTTAAAGATAGGGTAAAACGACTCTTGACACATGAGGCCGATTTTTCAATTGCTGACAATATCTCATTAAAAGGAAAGCATATTTTATTAGTGGATGATATCATTACCACGGGAGCCACAATCGAGGCTTGTGCGAATCAACTTTTAGGCATTGAAGGGGTTACAATTAGTGTTGCAACCATGGCAATTGCAGAGTGATTTTTGCGTTAGTATCCTAAATTAATTGTTTCTTTGCTTATAATTTTTAATTGCACATGCGTCAAACTTTTTTTTTGTTTCTATTTCTCGCCATAATGGTTGCAGTACTTGTATCGTGCGCCAATAGGGGCACGCCTAGTGGGGGCGAAGAAGATCTTCTTCCACCTAAAATCATCAGGTCTACTCCCGAGAATTTTTCCACAAATTTTAATAGCAAGGAAATACGTATCTATTTTGATGAGTATGTCAAGATAAAAGATGTTCAAAAACAATTGATCATTTCGCCCCCCATGGATCCGGAACCTGATATCACACCTTTGGGTTCTGCAAGCAAATACATCAAGATTGTTATCAATGACACCTTGGAAAGCAATACAACCTATGCTTTCAACTTTGGTCAAAGCATCGTTGATAACAATGAAGAAAACCCCTTTCCATACTTCAAATACGTGTTTTCTACGGGCGATTATATCGATTCACTTTCTGTAAAAGGAATCATATTTGATGCTGAAAAACTAACTCCAGATACTTTTGTGTCAGTGATGCTCTATGATGTTGATTCCACCTTTACGGATTCCATTATTTATAAGAAAAAGCCCAAGTACATTACCAATACGTTGGATAGTCTGACCACTTTTAGTATTGAAAATATCAGAGATGGAAAATATTTATTGGTTGCATTGAAAGATGAGAATCGAAACTTTACCTTTCAACAAAAAACAGATAGGATAGGTTTTTATGACAAAATTATAACGGTTCCTTCCGATTCCACTTACAACATCAAATTATTTAAAGAAGCACCCGATTTTAAGGCAGAACGACCAAAGCAAGTCGCAGGACAAAAAATCGCATTCGGTTTTGAAGGTGATTATAAAGACATGAAAATAGAGATGCTCGAATCAAAACCCGATGGCTTTGAAGAGCGATTGACAAAAGACCAGAAAACCGATACCTTATATTATTGGTACAAACCGAAGTTGGAGTTGGATTCCACCCAATTCGTAGTGCGCAATAAAACGTATCTAGATACTTTACAATTTAAATTCAGGGAGATGGAGAAGGATTCGTTGACTTTTCGCTCATTGCAGTCGGGAGGTATCAATTTTGATGAAGATTTTAAGTTAGAAGCCAATATTCCATTGGTAAAAATTGAAGAGGGCAATATAAAGATTATGGATAAGGATTCTGTCAATGTGCTCTTTAAAACAGTTTATGACAGTCTAAAGAACATTTATACTTTTCAGTTTGAAAAGAAAGAATCAAATGCGTATAACGTGCAGATTTTGCCTCAAGCATTCACCGATTTTTTTGGAAATGTGAACGACACGCTGAGCTATAAATTATTGACAAAAGCCTATGACCAATACGGTAATATAAGAGTGAGTTTGGTCAATGCCATTTATCCTGTGATTGTGCAATTGACAGACGATAAAGGAGTAGTGAAATACGAAAAATTTGCGACGGAAGCTCGGTTATTCGATTTTAGATACATCGAACCAAAAAACTATTATCTGAAAGTAATTTTTGATATAAATGGCAATCAAAAATGGGACACGGGCAATTATCTGAACAAACTACAGCCCGAACGTATCAGTTATTTTCCTGAACTTCTTGACGTAAGGGCGGGGTGGGATTTGATACAGGAATTTATTCTAGAGTAAACTGATCCCGATCCTCTAAAAAATTGAGTTTTTTACGATAAGTGTCCAGCTCATTCTTATTCAATGTGACAACTTCTATGGCTTCCTCATCATAAGGGATCTTATCTATTCGATTTCCCAAAACATCATAAGCCGAAGAATGTCCTGAATATTCGTGCTTGTTGCCATCCATTCCCACACGGTTGACACCAATGCAATAACTCATGTTTTCAATGGCACGGGCTTTCAATAGAGCGTCCCAAGCGTTTGTTCTAACTTTTGGCCAATTTGCAACATAAATCAACACGTCATAATCTTCCACATTTCGGGACCAAACAGGAAAACGCAGATCGTAACAGACCAACGGACATATTTTCCAACCTTTATAATCAACAATGAGCTTTTTTGAGCCGGCCGTGTACACTTTATCTTCTCCAGCAAGGGTAAAAGTATGGCGTTTGTCATAGAAGTCGATTTCGCCAATAGGATGCACAAACATTAAACGGTTGTAATAATTACCACCATCTTCAATCACAACACTGCCTATTACAGCGGCATGTTTTTGTTGCGCAATTTTTTGCATCCAAGACACCGTATCTCCTTGCATAGTTTCGGCAACTTCCGAAGCATTCATAGTAAAACCACTGGTAAACATCTCAGGCAAAACAATGATATCTACCTTCTGGGTGATGGTGATGATTTGGTTGGTAAGATTGATTCGGTTTTCCTCCGGATTTTCCCAAACCAATGAAGATTGAATTAGTGCAATATGTAATGTCTCTTCAGACAATCAGGAACGGTTTAGTTTTTTATTGGCTTTTTCCAAATCATCTCGATACCCATCAATGTTTTTAAGCATTTTCGCATCGTCGTTTGGCGAAAGTTTGCCTTTTCTTTTCATTCTTTCATATTTTTCCTGATAACGTTCCAATTTTTTTGTTGCTTTTCCAAAATCATCTTGTACGTTTTGTTTTTTCTTTAATTCCTTTTCGGACCTTTTTTGAGCTCTTTCTGCATTTTTTTGAGCCTTTTCCGCTTTATGGATTGCTTTTTCAGCCTCTTTTTGCGATTTGGCGAGTTTGATGGTCCTCCCAGTCTCATTAATGGCAATTAGCGATTTCTCAAAAATTACAAAGATTTCATTTTGTTTTTCAACAGATAAGGAAGCTGTTACATCTTCCCCATCTTTAAAAATCGCTTTTCCTTTGACATCATATTTTACACCTTCGTGTTCCACTTGTTGAGCCTTGGCAACAAAGCTTAAACCTAAAAATAATAGTATAATCCAGAGTTTCATTTTTTCTATATTTATTTAGGTATATGGTACAGAAAATATTTGAGATCAACTAATATATTCCTGTTTTTATTCCATTTATAAATATAATTGCTTTTTTGATTAAATTTAAGGTTTATGGAGAAGAATTTAAATTATAAAAAGTGTGACTTAAGTAACCTCGAATTGTTGACCTATATTTCAAGACAAACCTTTGTTGATGCTTTTGAAAAAGACAATAATTCAGATGATTTCATGATTTATATTGATTCAGCATTTAGCAAAAATCAGATTGAAAGTGAATTGTTGAATCCAAATACCGAATTTTATTTTGTGTATGATGCTGAAATTCTCGTAGGGTATTTCAAAATTAATGAAAACGAGGCTCAGGCAGAACCTTATGGCAAAGATGCTTTGGAATTGTCACGCATTTATGTGTGGAAACAATTTCAGGGACAACATTTGGGAAAACGCATCTTGAAGAAGATTATTGATATTGCAATAACGAAACAAAAATCCTATATGTGGCTGGGCGTTTGGCAACTCAACATGAATGCGGTAAGGTTTTACGAGAGACATGGTTTTACTAAATTTGATTCGCACTCATTTTATATTGGCAACGACCGTCAAACTGATTGGTTGATGCGGTTAGATTTGGTTTAAAATTTCGGCAGCTTTTTTGATGGTTTCATTGGTTTTGGCAAAACAGAATCGCAACATTTTATTATCCAAATTATTTTCATTGAAAACGGACATTGGGATGGAAGCAATTTTGTTTTTTATAGTCAAGCGTTTTGCGAAGTCAACATCATTTTCGTCCGTGATATCCGAGTATTCCAGAATTTGAAAATAGGTTCCTTTAGCAGGTAACATTTTGAATCTGGAATCTTGAATCAAATTTAAAAAGAAATCCCTTTTCTGCTGATAAAACCCTGATAATTCCAAATAATGCTTCGGTTCCTGAATATATTCCGAAAGAGCCTTTTGCAGCGGATGATTGACGGAAAAAACATTAAATTGGTGCACTTTTTGAAATTCTTGCATCAGTGATTTTGGAGCACAGCAATAACCGAGTTTCCATCCTGTATTGTGAAAAGTTTTACCAAAAGAAGCAACTACAAAACTTCGCGATTTCAAATCAGGAAAAAGGCATGCCGACTGGTGTTTTTCATCATCAAAAATGATATGTTCATACACTTCATCACTCAACAAAATGATATCCGTACCTTTTAGCAAACTTTCCAATTGTTGCATATCATCTTTTGAAAATACTGTACCGCTTGGATTATGAGGTGTGTTAATGATGACCATTTTGGTATTGGAATTAATAAGCTTTTTCACTTGGTTCCAATCGACTTTATAATCGGGTGCTTTTAATTGTACGGAAATTGGTTTTCCGCCATTCAACTCAATGGTTGGTTCGTAACAATCATATGCGGGACGAAAAATAATAACTTCGTCATGCGGTTTTATAAATGTAGAAATGATGGTGAAAATAGCCTGGGTGGCGCCAGCAGTCATCGTAATTTCAGAATCAGGATTATAACTTGTGTTGTAAAGCAAGTCAAATTTATTGGCAATCGCTACTCGTAATTCGATTATTCCCGCCATCGGGGCATATTGGTTGTAGCCGGAATTCATCGCGCTACTCACCAAATCAATGAGTTTTTGGTCACTCTTAAAATCGGGAAATCCTTGTGATAGGTTGATGGCTTGATATTGGTTAGCCAAAGCGCTCATGGTGCCAAAAATGGTGGTGCCTACGTTGGGAAGTTTTGAGTCGTGTTTCATGTTCTTGGTTAATAAACCTCAAAGATTTTCAATATTAATCATTTTGACCAAGGGCAATATACACCAAAACATCTTTGATGCATCTATCCAGATTCTTTTTGATTTCGTGATCCCAAAATCTGAAAACTGTATAACCCATTTCTTCCAACTGTCGATTAACTTGCCTGTCACGTTGCATATTGCGCTCTATTTTTGGAATCCAGAATTTTCGATTGCTTTTGATACTCTCTTTTTTTTCATCCCAATTATAGCCATGCCAAAATTCGCCATCTATAAAAATGGCCAATTTGTACTTTTCAATTGAAACGTCAGGTCTTCCAGGCAATTGTTTGCTTTCAACTCGATAACGCACGTTTTTCTGCCACAGTGCTTTGCGAAAAATCATTTCGGGCTTTGTGTTTTTCCCACGGATTTTACTCATGATTTTTGAGCGTTTTTTCGTGGTGTAGAATCCGGATTCTTCGTTAAATCTTGGGACGATTATATTTTGTTCATCGTAAGACATCTTAATATCCAAGTTAAAAATTATTAGAGTCAAATGAAAAAGAAAGGACTTAATTAACAAAGTTTTGCAATGTACAGCAATAACGATTGAAGCGGCATCCTTTTCTTTTTTCTTTAAAAAAAGAAAAGATATAGCGTAATGCGTGGTGCTTTAGCAATTGCCCAAAATCAAAAAATCCCAAACAATAACTGCTTGGGATTTTGTCTAATACCTAAAAGCGAAGTGGTCTAGTGTCTAGAAGCGTTAGCGGTCTTTTTTTAGTAACGATAATATTCAGGTTTGTAAGGGCCATCAACAGCGACACCTATATAGTCAGCTTGGTCATTACGTAATTCAGTCAATTCAACACCCATTTTTTCCAAATGCAATTTTGCGACTTTCTCATCCAAGTGCTTTGGCAACATATATACTTCGTTTTCGTAAGCGTCTCTGTTTGTCCACAATTCGATTTGCGCCAAGGTTTGATTTGTAAAAGAATTACTCATTACAAAACTTGGATGACCTGTAGCACAACCAAGATTTACCAAACGACCTTCGGCCAAGATGATGATGTCTTTGCCATTAATTGTGTATTTGTCAACTTGTGGTTTGATTTCCAATTTAGTGTCTCCAAATTTTTTGTTCAACCAAGACATGTCGATTTCGTTGTCGAAGTGGCCAATGTTACAAACGATGGTTTTATCCTTCATCATTTCAAAATGTTTTCCTTGAACGATGTCTTTATTTCCAGTGGTTGTAATCACGATGTCTGCATTGGCAACAACTGTTTCCAATTTTTTAACTTCAAATCCGTCCATGGCAGCTTGCAATGCACAGATAGGGTCAATTTCGGTAACAGTCACAATACTTCCGGCACCTTTAAAAGACGCAGCAGTACCTTTACCAACATCACCATAACCACAAACAACCACACGCCTTCCAGCCAACATAAGATCAGTGGCACGACGCACAGCATCAACCGCACTTTCGCGACACCCGTACTTATTATCAAATTTTGATTTTGTTACTGAATCATTCACGTTGATTGCAGGCATGGATAATGTGCCTTTTTTCATTCTTTCGTAAAGTCTGTGAACACCTGTCGTTGTTTCTTCAGAAAGACCGTTGATGCCAGCCATTAATTCTGGATATTTATCAAAAACCATGTTGGTCAAATCGCCCCCATCATCCAAAATCATGTTTAATGGCTTTCTGTCTTTACCAAAAAACAAAGTCTGTTCTATACACCAGTTAAATTCCTCTTCATTCATCCCTTTCCAAGCGTACACTGGAATTCCAGCTTCAGCAATCGCGGCTGCGGCTTGATCTTGTGTAGAAAATATGTTACATGAACTCCAAGTCACTTCCGCACCAAGAGCTTTCAAAGTTTCAATCAAGACAGCAGTTTGAATGGTCATGTGTAGACATCCAGCAATTCGGGCGCCCTTCAATGGCTGGGAGTTTCCGTATTCTGCACGAAGGCTCATCAGACCTGGCATTTCAGCTTCAGCTAATTCAATTTCTTTTCTTCCCCAAGCCGCTAGCGACATGTCTTTGACTTTGAAAGGTACGTAAGGCATTGTTTTTGTGTTCATAATTGTATATTTGTTATCTATATTCTTTAAGCGATTGCAAAGATAATTAATAACTTCGAGAAATCTAAATGCCTTTATACAAAACCCTTACTCACAATTCACAAACTACTGTTAAAATCTGGAAGATTACAGAGACATATGAGGAGTTAATAGGTCCAATAGTCTTGAGAAATGAATGCATAAATCGTGTGCTTGGCATGAGAAGTGAACTGCATCAGCGTGGATTTTTGAGTGTCAGGCATTTGTTGGCTGAATTTGGATATACAGATGACGATTTATTTTATGATGATAATGGAAAGCCGCATTTGAAGGATGGAAAGCACATTTCCATATCACATTCATTCACATTTTCTGCGATTATTGTCAGCGACCAAGAAGTGGGAATAGATATTGAAAAGCAGCGTGAAAAAATAAAAATCATCGCCCATAAATTTGTGCATTATGAATTCGATTATTTGGATAAGGATGCAGAAGATTATATCCAAAAGTTGACCGTGATTTGGGGCATCAAAGAATCATTGTATAAATTGTTCGCGACTCCGGGAATGTTATTTAAGGAACATTTTTTTGTGATTCCATTTATGTTAGCGGATGGCGAAACCGTCGCTTGGATTGATTATGAAGGTAAAAAGCTGAAATATGACACACATTTTTTGGAGTTTGAAGGCTTTACATGTGCCTATGTATGTTGAAAAGAGAATAGATAAAGATTAAGGAAAAGATACAAATGAGGATGCTTTTAAATTAATTCGTTGAAAAATATTCGTGAATTCGTGGCACAAAAAGAAACTTTATATCAAGATGTGTTAACCTCCATTTTTAAGGGCAATAAACTTTTGGCGGTATTGATAGACCCAGAAAAAAAGAAACCACAAAGCATACCACATTTTATGAAATTGCTGAATGCCTCTATCGCCACACACATTTTTGTGGGAGGAAGTACGGTTGATGAACAAGTCACGGAGGTGCTAGTTTCAGAAATTAAAAAAAACACACAACTGCCCGTTTTTCTATTTCCAGGTGATGTTACCCAAATCACAGATAAGGCAGATGCGCTTTTGTTTTTGTCATTGATTTCTGGCGATAATCCAGACTATCTTATAAAAAAGCATGTCGAATCAGTTTCAAAATTAAGATGTTCTCCTCTTGAAGTCATTCCGACAGGATACATTTTAATAGAAAATGGGAAGGAAACGTCCGTGCAAAAAGTAACCCAAACCAAACCGATTTCAAGAGAAAACCACCGGCAAATTGTCGATACCGCAAAAGCAGGAGAATTGTTAGGAATGAAATTGATCTATCTGGAAGCGGGCAGTGGCGCTTTGCATCCAATTACAAGTGAAATCATTTCATCAGTAAAAAAAGACCTGAATATTCCATTGATTGTGGGTGGTGGTATCAAG
>JBGTDZ010000057.1:0-3113 GCA_041748055.1 Aquaticitalea sp. | reverse complement strand
ATTTCTGGCGCATAATACATGATGGCATTGATGCCTGTGATTTGAGAAAATAGCGCTAAAAAGATTCCGATGAACATGGCAATTCTTAAGCCTGGTTCAAATAATTCCTTTAAGGTTCCTTTTTCCTGACCTAATGCACTTTTAATTTCTCTATGAACTTCAGCGGCTACTTCTTCTGAATTTACACGTCCTAAAATGTCCAAAGCTTCGGCATCTCTTCCCATTTTTGTAAGCCACCTTGGACTTTCCGGAACAAAAAACAATGCAATGAAAAACAAAATGGCAGGCACAATTTCAGACCCAACCATATAGCGCCATCCTGTTTCGACGTTCCAAGCTTCGGTGCCATATTGTGCAACTTTGTAGTTAAAGAAAAAGACAATGTTAATTCCTAAAACAATCGCCAATTGGTATAATGAGACCAGCATACCTCTTTTATGGGCAGGCGCAATTTCAGAAATGTAAAGTGGAGATAACATAGATGCTGCACCAACACCTACACCACCAACAATTCTTGCCACAACAAAAAATGTCAGTGAGTCAGCTATGGCGGAACCGATAGCAGAAACCGCAAATAGAAAAGCAGTAATCAATAATGTTTTCTTACGACCTATCTTATCTGCAACATAACCAGCAAGTGCAACGCCAAGAATGCATCCCCATATGGCACTTGAAACTGCCCAACCTTTCATGTTTGGTGAGAGTTGAAACTTGGTTTCCAAAAAGCCAATGGCCCCAGAAATTACGGCAGTGTCATAGCCAAACAACAAGCCTCCAAGCGCACCTATGAGTGTGACCGTGATTAAATATTTCTTTTTTTCCATTTGTTCTATTTTTGTTAGTTTTTTGTTGATAAAAGTAAAATCGAATAAATTGTCATTCAAAATCGTGTGGTACAGAACTCTGGTTTTACATTGGATTGAATGACTTTTGCCTCTGTTGAACCTAAATTAATCATGGTATATTTTTTAGCTTTGGCTGGGATTACAAAGGTTTCTGCATATTGAATTATCATACTTGTGCCACCTGTAATTACTTTGATTTTTGAGCCTTCAACCAGGTTGAGGAGATGACATTGATTGTTGGTCAATACTTCAATTTCGGTTTGAAATTCAAATCGAAACACTTCATAGAAATGCTTGGAATGCGTGCTCAAACGTTTCGTTTTATAATCTGTTCCTTCATCAATGATGGTTTCTTTGGAAATATAGTTTGCTTTCACATCGTCTCCAATACATTCAAAATTGACATTTTCCATACCCCGATCAATATTCAAAGGTCTGGGATTTCCATCTAGATCCATTCTCATCCAATCGTACATTTTAAATGTGTAGATATAAGGGGTGCTACTTATTTCGAGCACCATATTGTCAATTCCAGAACAATGAATTGTTCCGTTTGGAATTAAGAAAAGATCATGTTTTTTGGCAGAAAATTTTTGTACGTATTTGTCCACATCCATCTCTTTCGCAGTTTCATCACTTTCCACCAACGCATCATGAAAATCTTGCTTTTTGACACCTTTTTTAAAACCTAGATATACTTCGGCACCAGGATTGGCATCCAGGATGTAGTAAGTTTCATCTTGTGTGAATTTCTCACCAAAATTATTTCGGATATAGTCTGGAGTCGGATGACATTGAAGCGACAGGTTAGCTCCGTCGAAGGTGTCTAAATAATCAAACCGAATTGGAAAATCAAAACCAAATGTTTCAGCGGCTGCTCCAAGAATTGCATCATTGTCATGAAACTGCAACATATCAAATGAAACTTCCAAACGTGTTTTGTTATGCGAGAGAACAATTCCGTTTTCGGGTGCAATCAATTCAAAGGACCACGCATAATTGATGATATCTTTCTCCAGCCCATCAATGTTGTCTTTAATCCACTGACCTCCCCAAATGCCTTCAGCAAACCATGGTCTTGGTCTAAACACATTTTTGGACATCTCCGCTAATCCTTGTCTTAAAGTATATCCTGTTGCCCATGAAATATCATCCAAGAATTGGCCATCCACGACATAATCGATTTTATTGATAAGTGTTGCTTTATGTTTATTCAATGCAATCCAGTCGACAAAAAACATGCGTTTGTATTGTGGTTTTGGAGATACTATTTCTTGAGCTCCCAAATTTAAAAGTGAACCAGAACGGGAACGATATTGGATTTCATTTTTTGGAATGTCGACATAGATAATTTTACTGTTCCAGTTGCTCAAACTTGCTCCTGAACCGTACAAAATGCTCATTGAATTTTCGTCTTTCTTGATGCTATTTAATTTTTCAATATTTAAAAAATCAGATAGGTCACCTGTAAATATTTTTCCAAATACAGGGTCATCTCCACCTAAAAAAGGTGCAATCATCGCGTCAACTTCTTCTGGTTTTTTAAAGGCAGCCGAAGTCGCATAGGAAATTGTCTCAACTCCTAGAATTTTTAGTTCAGAGGATAGATTGAGAATAAAATCGTCCCAATAAACACCCAAATAACCATCAATGATAACGGATTTAAATGATGAAATTTCTTTGGCCAGACTTTTAAAGCCTTGATTGATAGTGCCTTTATTGATTTCAAAAGAAGGAAAAATTTCATAACCATTGCTTTCCTCTTCATCCTCTTGTATTTTGATAGGCATCAAGAATTGGTTTGAAGTTCTTTTATTCGGCAAACAAGCATTATTTTGTAGGCTCAATTGCTGGACAGCTCCTAAGATTGCAGAATCTTCGGTTTCTTCTGAAATATAAATTTGAAGCATGGGATTTTGCAATCCGTCCTTCAAAGTTTCCATAAACAATGGATAACTTTTGGCGATGCTTCCACCTATGATTAAATGCTCGGTTTTAAAATCATTTAAGATTGGACAAAGAAAATCGCCTAGATTGGCACCGAAATTTTCAAAAATTTGTTTTGCTTCATTTGAAGACTGTGCTTTATCTGCTATAATTTTTACATTCTCCGCTTCTTGATTGAAGGCTTTTTGGTAAGTATTCAAAAACCATTCGGTGCCAAAGCAATCTTCCGCACGCTTATCTTTGAACTGCAAATTATAGACTTCTCCTCTAGGAGGCACATTTTGTCCATCTGTAACAATCTGACCGTTTGAAATAAAACCA
>JBGTDZ010000056.1:0-10286 GCA_041748055.1 Aquaticitalea sp. | reverse complement strand
TTCACAAATAGACATTTCCAAGCTCAACATGGATAATGGGATTGGTCTCAAATCCATAATGAGCAATAACAGAGTACAGACGCCCTTAATGATGAAATCAGAAGAGGGGCTTTACATCAATATTTTTGAAGCGGCAGTCATCAATTACCCAGTGATGCACTTGGATGTGGATACGAAAAACTTCGAGTTGACAGCCAACTTGGTCCCGAATGCTATTGGTGATAAAGCATACCTGAGAACTCCGTCCACAACACCTTGGAGAACAATTATGGTCAGTGATGATGCTCGTGATATTGTGGGTTCAAAAATGATTCTGAATCTAAATGAACCCAGTAAAATTGAAGACACCTCATGGATTAAGCCAATGAAATATGTTGGTATCTGGTGGGAAATGCATGTTGGGAAATCTACATGGGATTATGCCGGAAGCCAAAATGCACAGAATTCGCTCACTCAGGAATTGCTGCCGTCAGGAAAACATGGCGCAACAACAGAAAACACAAAGCGATATATCGATTTTGCCGCAAAACATGGTTTCGATGGGGTTGTGGTTGAAGGATGGAATGTAGGTTGGGAAGATTGGTTCGGCAACTGGAAAGAAGATGTTTTCGATTTCACGACACCATATGTTGATTTTGACATAGAGGAAGTTTCCAATTATGCCAAATCAAAAGGCGTTAAAATGATCATGCACCACGAAACTTCGGGTTCGGCAGCCAATTATGAACGGCATTTGGACCGAGCTATGGATGTTATGAAAAAGTATAATTATCCAGCAGTTAAAACTGGGTATGTTGGGAGAATCATTCCACGTGGCGAATATCACGATGGACAAACCATGGTCAATCATTTCAACTTTGTGGCGCAACGAATGGCGGATAATCAGTTGATGGTCAATTCTCATGAAAGCACACGACCAACAGGTTATCATAGAACGTATCCAAACTACATTGCAGCGGAAGCAGCACGTGGCAACGAATTTAATGCTTGGAGTAATGGGAACCTTCCTTTCCATGAAACAGTCTTACCATTCACAAGATTATTAGGTGGCCCAATGGATTACACCCCAGGGATTTTTGAAATCAAGATGAATGTTTATGATCCGACAAAAACTGAACAAGTGCATACCACGTTGGCAAAACAGTTGGCATTATATGTCACCATGTATTCGCCTTTGCAAATGGCAGCCGATTTACCTGAAAATTATGAAAAACATTTGGATGCCTTCCAGTTTATAAAGGATGTTCCGGTAGATTGGCAAGAATCAAATTATCTCGAAGCAGAGCCTGGAGATTATTTAACGGTCGCCCGAAAAGACAAAAATTCCGAAAACTGGTTTTTAGGAGCAATCACAGATGAAAATACAAGAACTACAGAAATTAATTTGGATTTTTTGACGGCTGGTAAAAAATATAAGGCAACTATTTACCAAGACGGCAAAGATGCACATTGGGAGAAAAATCCAAAAAGCTACAACATCAAAACAGAAACAGTGACCAATAAATCTAAACTCAAATTGAACTTGGCCGCCGGAGGAGGATCAGCTGTAAGTTTTATGCCGATTAACTAAAAACGCAAAGACATGAATAACAAATCTATATTTTGTGTTTTGTTGATAATCTGTTTGTCAAATGAAACCTTTGCCCAACAAAAAACCTATTGTAATCCCATTAATATCGATTACGGCTATACGCCGTTTGATGTGTTCTCAAAACAAGGGAAACACCGTGCAACTGCTGACCCCGTGATTGTCAATTTCCGTGAGAAGTTGTTTCTATTTTCAACGAACCAAGAAGGATATTGGCATAGTGATGATATGCTCCACTGGAAATTTGTTTATCGGAAATTTCTTCTTGATGACAAATACACCCATGACCTCAATGCACCGGCAGCTTGGGTTATGAAAGATGCCTTGTATGTTTATGGTTCAACCTGGTCATCAGATTTTCCAATATGGAAAAGCACAAATCCCACAGAAGACGATTGGGAGATTGCAATAGATACACTTAAAGTTGGTGCTTGGGATCCAGCGTTTCATTATGATGAAGATAAAGACAATCTCTATTTATATTGGGGTTCCAGCAATGTCTGGCCGATTTTGGGCACAGAAATCAACACCAAAACAATGCAATCGGAAGGTTATACTGTGCCAATCGTGCGCCTATATCCTGAAGATCATGGTTGGGAACGTTTTGGCGAGTATAATGATAATGTATTTCTGCAACCCTTTATCGAAGGCGCTTGGATGACTAAACACAACGGCAAATATTACATGCAATATGGCGCTCCAGCAACGGAGTTTAGTGGTTATGCCGATGGGGTTTATGTAAGTGAAGATCCGCTGGATTTGTTTAAATACCAACAGCACAACCCGTTCTCATACAAACCGGGAGGTTTTGCCCGAGGTGCAGGACATGGCGCAACGTTTCAAGATAATTATGACAACTATTGGCATGTATCGACCATTTTTATTTCTACAAAAAACAATTTTGAAAGGCGTTTGGGCATTTGGCCTGCAGGCTTTGACAAAGATGATGTCATGTATTGCAACACGGCTTATGGCGATTATCCAACATTGCTTCCCGAATATGCCAAAGGAAAGGATTTTTCTAAAGGATTATTTACCGGGTGGATGTTGCTCAACTATCAAAAACCAGTACAAGTATCATCAACTTTAGGAGGTTATCAACCTAATTTTGCGGTTGATGAGGACATAAAAACCTATTGGAGTGCCAATTCTGGTGATAAGGGTGAATGGTTCCAAACTGATTTGGGAGAAGTATCAACCATCAATGCCATCCAGATAAATTATGCAGACCAAGACGTTGAATTCAAAGGAAAAACATTGGGAAAATTTCATCAATATAAAATCTACGGTTCCAATGATGGTAAAAAATGGAATGTTATTGTAGATAAAAGTAAAAACATTACGGATGTACCCCATGATTATGTGGAGTTTGAAACATCAGCAAAAGCCCGTTTTATTAAAATGGAAAACTTGCACATGCCGACAGGGAAATTTGCTTTGAGTGGATTCAGGGTTTTTGGAAAAGGCATGGGAGCTAAACCTGAAAAGGTTGAAACCTTCATTGCGCTACGTTCAAGCCCAGAAAAATATGGCGAACGTCGCAGTATTTGGTTCAAATGGCAACAAAATCAATTGGCAGATGGCTATGTCATTTATTGGGGAAAATCACCTGATAAAATGTACGGAAGTATTATGGTTTATGGCAAAAACGAATATTTTTTCACAGGTGCAGATAGAACGGATGCCTATTATTTTCAGATTGAAGCATTCAATGCCAATGGAATGAGTGAGCTTACAGAAATAATCAAATCAGAATAAAATAATCCATATGAATTCAAAACAGTTTTTAACCATAGTTTTTGCAATTCTGGGTTTTCAATGTTTTATAAATGCCCAAAATGCCCCATCCATTTACGAGGCTAAAGTTGATTCATTGATGAACTTAATGACATTGGAAGAAAAAATTGGACAGACGGTGATGTATGGAGGTGACTGGTCCGTAACAGGTCCAACCACCAAAACAGACTTTGTAAAATATATCAAGGAAGGAAGTGTGGGGGCTATGCTAAATGTTTATTCAGCAAAAGGCACACGTGATTTGCAAAAGGTAGCAGTTGAAGAAACACGATTGGGAATTCCATTGTTGTTTGGTTATGACGTCATTCATGGGCATCGAACTATTTTTCCAATAAATTTAGGATTGTCTGCAAGTTGGGATCTGAATCTCATAGAACAAAGTTCAAGAATTGCAGCAGAAGAAGCTTCAGCAGAAGGCTTGCATTGGACGTTTGCACCCATGGTTGATATCGCTCGTGACCCACGTTGGGGCAGAATCTCCGAAGGTGCCGGTGAAGATGTGTATTTAGCAAGTCAAATTGCAAAAGCCTATGTCAAGGGTTTTCAAGGGGACGATTTATCAAAAAACAATACCATTTTGGCCTGTGCAAAGCATTATGTGGCATATGGTGCAGCGCAAGCAGGACGTGATTATCATACAGTAAATATGGGTGAAGATGAATTGAGAAATGTCTATTTGCCACCTTTTAAAGCCACGGTTAATGCTGGAGTCGAAACTTTTATGTCCGCATTTAATGAATTGAATGGTGTCCCCACTTCTGGAAACAAATATACGCTACGAGATATCCTTAAAAATGAATGGGATTTCAAAGGATTTGTTGTGTCTGATTATACGTCTATCAACGAGATGATTCAACATGGTTTTGCACAAGATAGTATCCATGCTGCACAAATAGGCATGAATGCGGGAGTGGATATGGATATGATGGGACATTTGTATCGAAAGTTCTTAAAAGATTTAATATCAGAAGGTAATGTAGATGCATCTACAGTTGACGATGCTTGTAAAAGAATACTGTTGAGCAAATTTAAGTTGGGACTGTTTGAAGATCCTTATCGCTATTCCGATGAAAAAAGGGAAAATGAGACCATATATAGACCCGAATTCCTTAAAGCCGCCCGGGAAGCGGCTGCAGCGTCTTCGGTCTTGTTGAAGAATGAAAACAATGCTTTACCATTGGATAAAACAAAAATAATTGCACTTATAGGGCCTTTGGCAAAAGACGAATACCACATCAATGGGAATTGGGGAGGTGCAGGTGACCGAAAAGGAAAGTCGGTCAGTATTTTTGAAGGGTTACAAGAATATTTGAAAGATAATCAAATCATTTATGCCAAAGGTTGTGACATCATCAAGGATGATGAAAGCGGCTTCCAAGAAGCAATAGACGCAGCCAAAAAAGCCGATGTGATCGTTTTGGTAATGGGAGAAGACCATGGCATGAGTGGGGAAGCCGCTTCTAGAACCAATCTGAAAATACCGGGAATTCAACCAAAACTCATCAAAAAAATTCGGGAATCCGTTCCAAACAAACAAATCATTTTAGTATTGATGAATGGCAGACCTCTTAATCTCTCTGAAGAAGTCAATCAAGTGGATGCTATTTTGGAAGCTTGGTTTCCTGGGACTATGGGGGGGTCTGGAATTGCAGATATTTTGTATGGCGTTTATAATCCTTCTGGTAAATTGACCGCGACGTTTCCCCGAAATGTTGGTCAAGTGCCCATTTATTACAATATGAAAAATACAGGACGTCCAATTCCTGATACAAATCCAGGGGAAGATTACAAATCGAGTTATATTGATGTGCCAAACACGCCGCTATTCCCATTTGGATTTGGATTGAGTTATACAACTTTTGATTATTCAGATTTTAAATTATCGTCCTCAACCTTCAATTTTTCAGAGACAATAACTGCTTCAACAACAATAACCAATTCTGGGAATTATGACGGTCACGAAATTGTTCAACTCTATATTCAGGATAAAGTTGGGAGCCTTACTAGACCTGTGAAGGAATTAAAATGTTTTCAGAAATTGTTCCTTAAAAAAGGTGAAAGCAAAACGGTATCATTCACCATCTCTGTGGATGAATTAAAATTTTATAATCAAAAAAATGAGTTTGCAGCAGAGCCTGGAGAATTTCATATTTCCATTGCACCCAATTCAGATTTTAAATTTAAAGAGACATTTGCCTTAACAGATTAATAGCAACCCAATGCCATACATGACATACAAATTGAAATATATCTTGTTTTTGTTGTGTGTGGTTTTTTATTGTCAGGTTTCAGCACAGAGCGTTATTATCAATTCTGGGTGGCAATTCTCTGAGAATAAAACTGATTGGTTAACAATCAACTTACCTCATACCTGGAATGACAAAGATGCCTTTGATGATGAGCAGGGTTACCGACGTGGTTTTGGTTATTACAAAAAGCAAGTATTCCTTTCAATTGAACAGAAAAACAAAAGTCATTATTTAAAATTCAATGCCGTAAATCAAGAAGCTTTCGTTTATGTAAATGGCCAGTTGGCAGGAAACCACAAAGGAGGTTACACAGCTTTTAGTTTTGACATCACTAAATTCTTGAATTACGAAAGTTATAATTTAATTGAAGTAACCGTTGATAACACTCACAATATCAATATTCCACCTTTGGATGCGGATTTTACATTCTACGGAGGTATTTATAGAGATGTGGAATTGATTTCGCTTCCAAAACAGCATATATCTTTAAAGGATTTTGCCTCGGATGGTTTTTATGTTGATTACTATAACGTTTCAGATGAAAAAGCTGGGGTCGAGGTCACAGTTTTAGTTGATAATTTTGATTTTACAAAAGCTTCAAACGAACTTCAACTCACCATTACAGATGCCAATGGAATATTACTCCAAACCAAATCTAAAAAATTTAAAATCCATAGTAATTCTTTTGTAAAACTAAAATTTAAATTCCCTGAAATCAGCAGTCCAAGTTTGTGGTCACCTGAAAACCCATACTTATATAATTTGAATATTGTATTGACAGATTCAAAAGGAAATATTTTAGATGAAAAGTCATCAAATGTAGCTTTCCGCTGGGTAAGTGTTGAACCAAATAAAGGTTTGTTTCTAAATGGAGAGCCTTGCAAAATGATAGGTGTCAATAGGCATCAGGATTATGAGGGTTTCGGAAATGCAGTTCCAATGACGCTTCAAGAGAATGATATCCATTTGATTAAAGAAATGGGTGCCAATGTCATTCGGTTTGCCCATTATCCCCACTCAAAAGAATTATATAAACTATGTGATGAATTGGGTTTGTTGGTTTGGTCCGAAATTCCAATTGTAAACAAAGTGACCAATACGCCAGAATTTTTTGAAACAAGCATGAAAATGCAGGAAGAACACCTTAAGCAATATTATAATTTTCCTTCCGTGGTGATGTTTGGGTATATGAACGAGATTTTCCTTCGGTTGGCATTCGACAATAAATCTTCCGAAAAAGAAAAAGAGGTTGCCAAGGTTTATACTTACGAATTGGCTAAACAATTGGAAACATTGACTCGTGAAATGGCACCAAACAGATTGACCGTAATGGCTTTGCATGGCAATGAATTGTATAATGAAACAAAAATTGCAGATTTGTCAATGCTCGTGGGCTGGAATTTATATTTTGGATGGTACAACGGACAGATTCCAGATTTAGGTGTGTTTTTGGATGACCAGCACAAGCGTTTTCCAAATCGAACGATTATGGTTTCGGAATACGGGCCAGGAGCCGATGTGAATGTGTCAAGCACATCACCCAAAAAATATGATTACACGGAAGAGTATCAATTGATTTTGCACAACAGTTATTATGAACAAGTGACTTCACGCGATTTTGTTGCAGGCATGACTGCTTGGAATTTTGCTGATTTTGGTTCAGAGTTTCGAGGCGAGACCATTCCGCATGTCAATCAAAAAGGATTGGTACAATACAATCGTGAGCCCAAGGAAGTCTATTATTGGTACATGTCAGTTTTGACGGAAGAACCCTTTATTCATATCGCCTTAAATGAAAAACATCCTTTAAATTTAATTGATGAAAGTTCCCATTCGGTTTCAATTTTTTCGAATCAAGAAAATGCTGAAATATTTTGGAATGGTAACATGATTCAAAGCATACAATTTGAAAATGGATTGGCTTCAGTTGATGTTCCTTTTGTCAACGGAAAAAATGATTTGAAAGTTATTTCAAACTCACAAGTGAATCTCAAAACAATTCAAGTATTAAAAACTGACAATTTGAGAACCGCCAATTTCAAACGATTTGGCATAAACATTGGTTCGCATTTCAACTTTTATGATGAAGAGACCAACATAACGTTTGTAGCTGACAGACTCTATTCTACAAACTTATATGGATATTTAGATGGGACGCCCTATAACATTACAAAAGACCACAATCAAGGGATTCCAAATAATATAAAAAACACCAATCGAGAAGGCATATTTCAGATGATGTTGGAAGGTTGCACGTCCTATAAAGTTGATATTCCTGATGGCAATTATAAAATATCCCTGTATTTTGTGGAGCCACAATTGAAAAGTGAGGTTAAGATGATTTATAATTTGACTAATGAAAAAAGTGCTTCTGATATCATTTCAGAGCAAAGAATATTTGATATTTTTATAAATGATGATTTGATTGAGAGCCAATTCAATATGGCGAAAAACTATCCGGATAAATATGGCATTACAATTGAGACATTGTTAAAAATTAAAAATAATCAAGGATTAAACATAAATTTGAGACCCATCGAAGGGAAAACCGTCATTAGTGGTGTTTTAATAGAAAAAATTAATTGACTTCATGAAAAAGATATTTTTGTATTTGTTATTATGTATTTCTTTCAGTACAGTATCACAAGTAAAAATGACAACCTACACGTATGCCATAAAAGGACTTGATACCTTACAAATGGATGTATATTCACCAAAAAATTTAAAAAAAACAGATTCTGTCCCTGTGTTGTTGTGGATGCATGGAGGCGGTTTTGTTGGAGGTGATAGAAAATTTCCGAGTGAAGTGAAACTTGCACAATTGGCAGCAGAAAATGGTTACTTGGGAGTTTTTATTTCCTATAGATTGACGAGAAAAGGACAACTTACAGGTTTTGGTTGCGACTGCCCAAAATCAGAAAAATTGTTGACTTTTAAAAATGCAGCCATCGATTTTTTGGACGCGGCTAATTTCATCCTTCAAAACAAAGTTATGCTTGGGGCAGATACCACCAAAATTATTGCTGGCGGAAGTAGTGCTGGTGCGGAAGGAATGTTAAATGCAGTTTATATGAGAGAATATTTTGTTGACGATTTAAAACCCTATCAAAACATCAAATTTGCAGGCGTGTTTTCGTTAGCAGGAGCTGTAGTTAATGCTGATTATATAACTCTGGCAAATGCATTGCCATCTGCATTTTTTCATGGTACGGATGACAACTTGGTGCCATTTGGAAGTGCGCCGCATCATTTATGTGCCCCAACTAGAGTAGGGTATTTGATGTTGGACGGATCGGCTACAATTGTGGATAAATTGAAGAAACTCGAAAAGCCTTATTATCTTTATAAGGTTTTAGGTGGAAAACACGAATTGTCCTCCATTCCATTCGATCATTTAGACGAAGTGTTTTCATTTTTTAATGATACTGTTTTTAACAAGGAAACGATTCAAACCGTGAAAATAGTGGAAAAGATATGAAGATTTCACTACTTTTTTTATTGTTGATTTCCACAATCATTTCCTTTGAAATTAAGCACTAGATATTGTTGTTTTATGTTGAATACATTGAACAAAAATTACAACTTACTTGCCATAATTACTGTTCATATAACCAATTTTTTGATAATGACATGAAGAGTTCATCCATGGAATACCTTGAAAGAGCCATAGAGCCTGTAACGATTTTTAGGAAACTCAACGAACATTTGAAATGATTGAGAATAAATGACTGGGAACATGCAACGTTAACACCTCCTAAAGGTAGAGTGCCACACTTTACCCTTAACTTTATAATAAAAAAGAAAGAAATTAAAGCTTTCTATTTTATAATGATAATTGGACAATAAAACCACTCAATTCCACAAGATACATTTTATTTTTTATTACCTTAGTGTCCTAAAGAACAATGATTCCTGCATTGAAACATTTAATGAAATCGGGAGCTCCAATCGGTTTGATATAATATTCTTGAAGATATAATAATAGTTGTTAATTCAATGCCTACAAAATGAGTACAATATGTAATAACACAGATATATTGCATATGTAAAAATTGAATGGTCACAAACCAGATATAAAATCATTATTAATCCTTAAATTAAATATTATGAAAAAAATTACTTTTTTGAGTGTCCTATTGATCACATCGATAGGATTTTCGCAAATCAATCCTATTGATTTTGAAGATGGTGGAAATGGGGCTACTTGGACTTGGGGCACATTTGCGAACGGATCAGATCCTGCCTTGCAGGTTATAGATAATCCAGACATGTCTGGAGCCAATACCTCTGCCAAAGTTGCCCAAGTTACCGCACAGAACGCAGGAGAGGATTTTGCAGGATTTTTTACGAATGACGCAGGGGAATTTACTATCAATGCGACCAATAGTACTGTTACAATGAAAGTATGGAAGCCAGTGATTAGTGATGTGGGTTTCAAGATTGAGGGTCCAAATGGTAATTTACCTATCGGGATGGGAGAATTGAAGGTTCCAAATACCTTAGTGAATCAATGGGAAGTAATTACTTTTGATTTTTCACCTTATATAGGTCAGCCAGCTGCTTCTGGGCTTGTGAGAATTGTTTTTTTCCCTGATTTCGCCGCTAGAGATCAAGACAATGTTATCTATATAGATGACATTACATTTTCTGCC
>JBGTDZ010000055.1:0-9906 GCA_041748055.1 Aquaticitalea sp. | reverse complement strand
CGATAATGTCGGGCAGCTACTGGCTTATGCTAGTATGCAAATGAACTTGCTGTCGGCACAAGTGGCAGATAATATGAAAGAAAGTGTGAATAACACGGCCGATGTCATTAAGGAAAGTCTGAAGGAAGTAAGGTCGTTATCCAAATCATTGAATAATGATGTCATATTGAATATTGGTTTTGAACAATCGATCACAAATGAACTCAACCGTTTAAAGCGTATGAAATTCGCTTCTGCGGAATTGCATATCAAAGGAGAAAAAAGGGAATTGAAAAACAAGAAACACGAAATTGTCATTTTCCGAATTCTTCAGGAATTCTTTTCAAATTCAGTAAAATATTCTGAAGCAAAAAACCTGAAGGTAATGCTAGATTATTCGCTTGAAAGATTGATTATCCATGCATCAGATGATGGAAAAGGTTTTGATTTCACAACTGTGGAAAAAGGCTCTGGACTTATTAATATGAAAAGTAGGGCAGAACTCATAAATGCCCATTTCAATTTACATTCAAAAGAAAATGAAGGTGTGAAAATGACTTTGGAATATCCTTTTTAAATAAATTTAAATCGATTTCGAATTATTAAACCACTAATTTTTTACTATTTTTAATTTAAATTTTAAAACAGTTAATATCAAATATCATGGCAAAATCTCAAGATGCAAAAAAAAATGTAAAGAAAGAACCTTTAAAAACCGCAAAGGAAAAGAAGGCCGACAAAATCGCCAAGAAGTCCAAACGCCAATAGACTTTGGTTTTAAGTTATCAAAAAAAAACTCCCATATTGAAGGAGTTTTTTTGTTTAAGAGATATTAGCAGCTATTCTTTTGCTCTTGTATAAGCAATTTCCAAAGTCTTCATTTCTTTATCATCCTGGACCATATACATTGTAAAGGTATGGCTGTCGGGAGAAGTTACAGTAAGGGTCTCTTTAACATCCATTTCTTTTCCTGTCATTGGGTCACTCATTTTACCTCTTAGCGTTAGGGTTTTGGTTTTGTCATCATAATTGCCATTCATATACATAATACCACTTCCCATATTGTCTATCCAAGACGCAACAAATTTTTTGGAGGTATTATCGTATCCCGTGACACTCTCACCATGAAAAGGCATTCCCATCATATCACCTGTATGGGTAGAACGCTGGTAAAGTCCATTCATGACCATTTCGTTTTTAGTAGTGGCGTCAGAAACAGTTGGTGGTTGAGATGGATCCATCCACATTGATACTTTGGCATTCCAATAGCCGTCCATGGAAGCCAACCATTGGTGTTGTTCCCCGGGTTTCATGCTGGCTTCCCAAGCTGCCATTTCCTCAGGTGTTTGAGAGTAAGCGCTTCCACAACAAAGTAGAATTGCAAAGAGTGTGATCAGTGTTTTCATAACGAATTAATTTTGAGTTAGATTACTATAAATTTAATCAATTTTCTGTACTTATTTCAAGGTAAACTGGTTGGAGTTATTAACTAATTGATTGCTCTATAAAGGAATGTTGCCGTGCTTTCGTTTTGGTAAAGTGACTTCTTTATGTTGCAGCATACTAAATGCCTTTATCAATTTGCGTCTGGTGTCTTTTGGAAGGATCACTTCATCAATAAAACCACGTTGGGCAGCGCGATAGGGGTTTGCAAATTTCTCGGCATATTCAGCTTCCTTTTCAGCCAATTTTTCTTTTGGATTGTCCGATGCTTGTATCTCTTTTTTGAAAATTATTTCACTCGCTCCCTTTGCACCCATCACGGCAATTTCTGCACTTGGCCAAGCAAAGTTGAGGTCGGCTCCAATATGTTTGGAATTCATTACATCGTACGCACCCCCATAGGCTTTTCTGGTAATGACAGTAACGCGTGGAACGGTGGCTTCACTCAATGCATACAACAGTTTAGCGCCATGAACAATGATACCACGCCATTCTTGATCGGTTCCAGGAAGAAATCCAGGAACATCCACCAAAACCAACAAAGGAATATTAAAACAATCGCAAAATCGGGTAAAACGTGCTGCTTTTTTTGAACTGTTCACATCAAGCACACCAGCTAAAAACATCGGCTGATTGGCGATGATACCAACGCTACGACCTCCAATTCTTGAAAAACCGACGATCATATTTTCGGCATAATCTTTATGAATCTCATAAAAACTATTATCATCGATGATTCCATTAATGACAGAATGCATATCATAGGGTTTGTTGGCACTATCGGGAATGATATCAGAAAGTACATCCCGTACTTCATCCTTTAATTTAAAAGGAAGATTTTTCGGTGCTTTTTGATTGTTTTGTGGCAAATAACTCAACAATCTCTTTAAATCTTCCAAACATTCAATGTCATTGGAAGATGTTACATGTGCAACTCCCGATTTGGAGGCATGTGTACTTGCGCCACCCAATTCTTCGGAAGTAACAGTCTCATTCGTGACGGTTTTAACAACGTTTGGACCAGTTACAAACATATAGCTTGTACCTTCAACCATCATTGTAAAATCGGTCATGGCCGGCGAATACACTGCACCACCGGCACAAGGTCCCATAATTGCTGAAATTTGTGGAATCACCCCAGAAGCCTGTACATTACGATAAAAGATATCTGCATAACCGCCAAGAGAACGTACCCCTTCCTGAATTCGTGCACCTCCAGAATCATTCAAGCCAATCATTGGCGCACCAACTTTGACTGCTAAGTCCATTACTTTACAAATCTTTTCGGCATGTGTGTCTGACAATGCGCCACCAAAAACCGTAAAATCCTGCGCAAAAATATAGACCAATCTACCATTGATAGTACCGTAACCTGTAATGACACCATCACCATAATATTTCTCCTTATCCATATCAAAATCGGTCGTTCTGTGGGTAACTAGAATACCAATTTCTTCAAATGAACCTTCATCCATTAGATAATCAACCCTCTCCCGGGCGGTAAGCTTTTTCTTTTCGTGCTGCTTATCAATACGATGTTGGCCACCTCCAAGATTGGCTTTGGATAATTTTTTATTGAGAGTGTCTATTTTTTCTTGCATGTTTTGGCTTTTATTAGAATTCCCTTATTAAAAAAGATATTTATATGATCGGTAAGCGAAGAATTGTTCTATCCTCAAGATATTTTTTCAATGCAATGGTGGCGGCGATTTTGGCTTCAACATCAAATTGCTGTTTCAAGGTTTCTGGCGAATAATAATTCTTGACGAAATGGGTGTCAAAGTTCCCTGATCGAAAGGCGTCGTGCTCAAAAACAAATGTTCCAAATGGCAAGGTTGTTTCCACACCTTCTACTCGATATTGCGTTATAGCTTCCAGCATGAGTTCGATCGCCTCTTCGCGTGTATTTCCATATGTAATCAATTTTGCCAACATCGGATCGTAATAAATAGGAATATCCATACCTTCCTCAAAACCATTGTCAACGCGAATATTTTTCCCAACCGGAATTTTATATACATCCAAATGACCAACACTTGGCAGGAAATCATTCAGTGGATCTTCAGCATAGACACGCAATTCCATCGCATGCCCTTTTATTTTTAAATCTTCTTGCGATATCGGAAGTTTTTCACCACGTGCAACTCTAATCTGTAGCTCAACTAAATCCACACCCGTAATCATTTCGGTCACTGGATGTTCCACCTGAAGCCGCGTATTCATCTCCAGGAAATAAAAATTAAGATTTTCATCCAAAAGAAATTCCACAGTTCCTGCTCCAAGATAGTCACAGGCTTGGGCAACTTTCACAGCCGCTTTTCCCATTCTGGCTCTTAATTCTGGAGTCAATACCGAAGAAGGCGCCTCCTCCACCACCTTTTGATGGCGTCGTTGGATGCTGCACTCGCGCTCAAATAAATGCACTATATTGCCATGGCTATCTGCCATAACCTGAATTTCGATATGGCGAGGTGAGGTAACATATTTTTCGATAAAAACAGAACCATCACCAAATGCAGAAGTCGCTTCACTAATAGCACGATTCATTTGAGATTCAAATTCTGACTCTTTCTCAACCACACGCATCCCTTTTCCACCACCACCAGCAGATGCTTTGATGAGAATGGGGAATCCAATGTCCTTGGCTATTTTTTTTGCTTCTCCTATATCAGTAATGGCTTCTTCAGTTCCGGGAACCATCGGGATATCATATGCTTTTACGGCGTCTTTAGCCGCAAGTTTGCTACCCATAATTTTTATAGCTTTCGATTTTGGACCTATAAAAATAATATTGTTTTTCTCTGCCAATTCAGCAAATTCAGCATTCTCACTCAAAAACCCATAGCCAGGATGAATGCCATCCACATTGAGGCGTTTGGCAACTTCGATAATTTTTTCTCCCAATAGATACGATTGATTGGAAGGCGCCTCACCGATAAGCACAGCTTCATCGGCCATTTGCACATGGGGCGATTGTCGGTCGGCAGTAGAGTAGATGGCTACAGTTTTGATCCCCATCTTTCTGGCTGTTTTCATAACGCGAATGGCGATTTCACCCCGGTTGGCTACTAATATTTTTTTCATATAATTTTAGATAAAGAATAAAGACAAAATCGTCATCTAGCAGAAGTCTTGGCTCTTAGTTTTAATTATTATTTTTCTCATGATTCAAATTCAATCAGCAATTGGTTTTTATCAACTGCATTTCCTTTCATCACAGTGATTGATTTGATGGTACCTGCACGTGGAGAGACAATTACGTTTTCCATTTTCATTGCTTCCAATAACAATAATGGGTCGTTTTCGTCGACCTCCTGTCCAACTTTTACGTGAACGTCCAATATCAATCCAGGCATTGGTGCCTTGATATCTAAAATTTGCTTATTAGCGCCGATTTCAAAACCCAACTCTTTTACCAACGCATCCAAAGGACTGTTAATATGAACATTATATTGATTATTATTAACTTTTACTTTATATGTTCTTGATTTGAAATTTGAATCAATTAGTTCGGCTTCTAGTGGTTTTTCATGATGTAATACTTGCCATTTGTTTTTTGAAGATTCAATAGCGTCAAAACTATCAAGTTCATCTTGGGATACCTGAAAATCTTCGCTGTTATTGATGGATATGGTATGTTTGACATTTGTGGATTTTGCATTCATCAACTTTTATATTTTAAAGTTTGAAAAGTTACGAATTTCATCAGAGCTATTAAAATCTATTTCGCTTAATGAATATGGATGCTAACTTGAATGATTTGGATTTGTTTAAAATGGATGTAGTCTTTAAAAAAATAAGTGCTGTGATAAGCGCATCTCCCGCCGCAGTGTGTCTATCAGAAAGGTCTAAACTGTAATCTTCTGCTATATCATCCAAGGTGTATTTTTTGTTTTGATTGATGAAATTGGACTTGACTTTTGTTTTGTTATATAAATCTGTAGTATCAAGCACCTGATTTTTTAATTTCGGTAAACCCATGCGCCTTAAGGCCGTATTGATCATCTTGATATCAAAAACGGCGTGGTGGGCCACCAAAACCGAATCCTTAATGTAATTGAGGAATTGGATGATGGCATCTTCTTCCGTATGGGTTTTTGTTTTAGTATGATGAATGATGCCATGGATTTCAACGGTTTTTGGATTGAAATGGTCTTGTTTAATATACACTTCAAAAACCTGCATGACTCGGATTTCGTTATTTTCAATGCTGACTGCGCCCATGCAAAGCAATCTATCTACTTCGTAATCAAATCCTGTGGTTTCGGTGTCCAAAACGACAAATCGGGAGGACTGTATTTGTTTTTTACGCTTCCTATCAAAATGATTTTCATAATCAATCCAATACTGCGGATAGGTTTTTTTGTTGAAAAGCCAATCCATTATAGAAAATTGGTCAAATTAAACTTCAGTTTGATGTACTCCTGAACCCTGGAAAGGGTCTTGAAACAGCGTTTCAGTTTCAGCTTTTCCTCCTTGGTCAATGCTTCAAGTTCGATGAATCGGCCACTATCGTTGTGAAGCAGTCCCTGTTTGGTACGATATTTTATCAACGCTTTGGTGGCGTAGGAGCAAGCTAAATAGAATTCTTTGTCGGCAGGGAACATCTCTGCCATTTTTTCAAATCGTTCGGGGGTATTGTTTATGTTTTTGATTTGGTATCTCAAAGTCAGTAAGCGTCCCGCATCTACAAAGGGCATGATGGCCCGTTTCTTCAAATCGAAAAAATCTTTGTATTCTCCATCAGGTTCTACCAAGAACTGTCTAAAAAAACCTAGAGGTGAAGCACTTCTCAATGCACTGGCTCCAAGCTTTGCAAAAAAAAGATCGTTGTCTTTAGTGATTTTCAGCAGATGGCCCGAAAGTTCATTGGTAAGTTTGGCATCACCATAAGAAATATCAAAATCAAAAAAGATGGAACTCAGCAATATCTCATCATTGCCAGTTGTGGTAGTCCATTGGCTAAATTGATCTTTCCATTCGTCCAAGGTCAGGCACCATTTTGGGTTTTTTGCCATCATTTCCGCCGGACAGAAATCAAAACCAATGATATTGAGCCTTTTGTTCACTTTTTTTGCAAGGGTCAGAAAATAACTTCTTACACTTTCCAATTGACTTTTCTCCACATTTTCAAAGATGATGGCATTATCCTGATCGGTATGCAATAATTGTTCTTTTCGTCCCTGACTGCCCAATGACATCCATGCAAAATTGACAGGAGGTTCCTTGCCCATCTTTTCAATGCAGCGCTCAATGATACGTTTTATTGTGGCATCATTCAGTTCAAAAATGATTTTACTTGTCTGGGTCAAAGGAATGTTCTGCTGCATAAATCCATCCAAAAGCATCAAGATTTTTTTTCTGATATGTTTCAACTCCTTGGTGGAGTTTGAACGTTTGATGGCTTTCATCAAAACAGCGGGATTACTGCCTCGCATCATTGTAATATCGTGTTGCGAAAGGATGCCTATTATTTTTGAGTTGGGCGTTCCATCTTCCGTAATGCACAAATGACTTACGTTATGTTTGAGCATGGTTATTTGCGCCTGGCTCATCGATACACTTTTCAAGTAGCATAACACTGGGGAACTCATAATGTCACTTGCTGCATGCTCAATGCCATACTCACCTGTTATTACATGATTTCGCAAGTCTTTATTTGTGACAATGCCCAAAGGGAACATATCCTTTTCAATGAGAACGGATCCAATATTGTGCTTTTTCATAAGCATTGCAATGGATTTTATTGAAGTGGTGGGCGGTGCTGTTATCACTTTCTTTACATAGCGTGCCTGTTGCAATTCAAATAATTCCTTGGAGTCAAATTGGATATTGGTTTTAAACACATCCGTCTGAAGATCTTTAGAAAATGGATTTTCAGTATTCGATGCAAAACTTTCAATTAAAAAATTGACGATGTCTTTGTTTTGGACAATCAGCGGTTTAAATACAGAAAAAGGAATCCCGTAAAGGATACTTTCTTCTTCCGTGATGGCGCTAGTGGCATAATTTTCTTTGGCGAACAAAGGACGGAGACCAAAAATATCACCTTCATCAAAATGGTCAACGGTTTCGGTTTTTGAATTGAGTTCTTTTTGAAGTATTATTGCACCCTTGTTGATGATGTAAAACCTATCATGAAGGTTATCGCCAGCCACATAAACCGCTTTACTCTTTTCGAAATATGAAATAGTCACTTCTTGAGAAATGCATAGGACATCCTTTTTTGATAATTGGTCAAAAGGAGGGAATTGCTTTATAAAATCGGCAACTCTCTCTGCAATGGTATTTTTCATGACTACTAAATTAACGAAAAAGCGCCAACCTAGAGTTGAATGTTTTCGTCGGTTCCTGTTGGTAGGTTAAAATGTGAATCCAATTGATGCCGTATAATAGCCTTTCTGGCTAAAATAATCCCAACAAAAAGAGAAATAAAAGCACCTACCCAAAGACCTTTTATAAAATTGATGAACAAAAAGAAATCATATGCACCGTGAAACAATGCCGCTAAAAACAATCCGGTTAGATTTAGGATAATCCTGTTGTTTAAGAATTTTGCTTTTCCTATAAAGTATCCCATCAAGATGGCAAACGTTGCATGTGCCGGAACAGCTGTAAATGCTCTGACCAGTGCGATTTCATAACCCCCTTGAAACACATACATTATATTCTCTGTGGCTGCAAATCCCATAGAGACCATAACGCAGTAAACTATGCCATCAAAAGGTTCGTTGAATTCCGTATGTGGCTGTGCATAATAACGGACAATGATATATTTGCTGAATTCCTCTGTTAATCCGACCACAAAAAAGGCCTTTATAAATTGTTCAAAGACGCTCGTACGATTGTGCAAGGGAAGTGGAATATCGATGAGGACATAGAGAAATGTTGTAATGATAATACTAACGATAGCGCCAAGGAAAAAATTTGAAATCAAAAGGCGGATGGGCTCTTTTTCGTATTTATCCATAAAATAAATGAATACCAAAACTGTGAGGACGGGAGCCAATGCCAAAAGAAGTAGCGTCATGATTGGTTGCTAATTAAGTTCAGGTCTATTGATTCGTTTTAAAATCGCCTTAAGTACCATTTGATAGTATGCTTTATTGCTTGGAACGAAATGATTATGTGTACCAATATTCTCCAAAATTCCAGAAAACTCGTTGATGGTTACCATTTTCAAATCTTCAACTTCATCTTTTTGCGGAATCAATGAATTTAAATCTTTCTTTAATATTACAATATAGGTATGATGAAATTCATTGTCCAAAATTCCATTTGGATAGGACTGAAAACATTCAAACACGCCAATTTTTTCCAGATCATTTTCTGTAATATCCAGACTGATTTCTTCTTTAACTTCCCTTATTGCCGCTTCTTCCAAAGTTTCACCGGCGTCCACATGTCCGGCAACTGAAACATCCCAAAGCAATGGGCAGATGGTTTTGGAAGCTGCTCGCTGTGCTAAGAGAATTTGACCATTTGCCGTGTAAAACCAAACGTGAACGGTGTTATGAAAATGGCCTTTTGCGTGAATCTCAGATTTGGGACAGAACTTACCTGTTGGAATTCCATCGTTGGTCATTATGTCTATGAATTCTTCCACTTATCTTTTAAAGAATCGATTTTAAACACGCAACAAGTTTCTGAAAATCATTCTTTGTATTAAAAAGATGGCAGGAAATCCTGATGTATCGACCTCTAAACGACACATAAATGCCATCTCTTTGCAAAGCAGCTTTTAGATCTAATAAATCCAAGTTTTCTGGTAATTCGATTCCAAATAAATGATGGGTGCGATATTTTGGGTCTTCAATTTGACATCCCATTTTTTGGAGTTCGGCTACCGCATCTTCTGAAATCATTCTGCAATAGTCTTGAACGGCCAAGGGAGTCCATTCCAGAACTTGTTTCAATGCTTCATTCTGCATTTTTACATAAATGAAACTTCCGCTTTCACCTACAGAGTAACGATTGGCAAGAGGTTTGTACTCGGGCTGATAATGAGTTAAGCCTGAAAAGTTTTCACTGTGCAATCGATTGGTCCAATTTTCCTCAATAGGAATTCCGTTATCAAAATAAGGTCCATAATAAGCATAACCACAGCCGTATGGGCCGAACAACCATTTATAACCGGCACAAATGAGTGCATCGGGTTGCAATTCCTTTACCGAAAACGGCAAAGCGCCAACAGACTGGCTACCGTCAATAACAAAAACAGCATTGTATTGTTTTGCTTTTGTTGCTATGGTTTTGAGGTCGAACAGGGTGCCATTGGACCAGTGGATGTTGCCCATCGCAACAACGGCTGTTCTTTCGTTGATGGCATCCAAAATAACTTGATTCCATAACCGACCTCTATGTTCTTTAGCCACAGGGGGCATAATGGTCACCAAGGTAGAGTCGTTCTTATCTGCCAAACGCTTCCATATGTAATAATTGCTTGGAAACTGTTCGTGCATCAACAGAATTTCATCTCCAGGC
>JBGTDZ010000054.1:0-2232 GCA_041748055.1 Aquaticitalea sp. | reverse complement strand
GAAATAAATATTCGTTTTGAAAGCTTCCGTCTATTAAGTTCCAATCCTTTTTAAGACCCACTTTTTCGAAGCCTTGATTGGTGAACAGGGAAATACTCGCTTTATTACCTTCTGTGATATTGCAGTATAATTGATGCAAATTCAAATGTTTAAAACTATAATTGACCAATAAATCCAGAGCTTCCCGCCCTATTCCTTTCTGACGATTTTCAGCTTCCTTTACAAGAATACCAATACCGGCACGACTGTTCTTAAAATCGAAATCGAATAGATCTATCATTCCAATGGCCAAATTTTCATAATTGGAAATGACCAATCGCAACTGTTTGACTTCAAATATATCCTTGTGTGAATTTTCAAGATATTGCTTCAAAATGTATTTAGAAAAGGGAGTTTCCGTATTGCTGATTTCCCAAAAGGTCTCATCATTTTCTACGCTATGGATAAAATCCAAATCTTCAGGCTCCAAGGCTCGTAAATAGATATGTTCTCCTTTGAGTGTTATCATACTGTGCCTTTAAAAACTTGGGTTGCCGTCCCAATCAACCAAATGTTGCTGTAACCAACGTCATTTCGTTCAAATTCAACTTGAAGTTTTCCTCCCTGGGTTTGAAGTGATACACTATTCTTTTTCGTTTCGCCAATATAATTCATGGCCAATGCCACAGCCGTTACTCCAGTGCCACATGACAAGGTTTCATCCTCTACGCCTCGTTCATATGTGCGCACCAAAAAGGAATCTTCACATAGCTTCTTAACAAAATTGACATTACTTCCATCCTTAAAATAAGGTGCTCCATAACGAATTTTGCTTCCTTCTGCTTTGACATCAAGAAATTCCAAATCAGGTGCCATTTGCACGTGGTGTGGAGAACCAGTATTCAAAAACAAATGGTGTTCATGCTTTTGTACTGTTGGGACATCCTGCATTTGAAGTTTCACGACATCTTCTTCAATAATTGAATGATGTATTCCATCAATGGCCTCAAAAGTTGCAATATCACTGATGATTTCCAAAAAGTTAGCAAACGCAGTGATGCACCTTCCTCCATTGCCACACATGCTACTTTCATTACCATCAGCATTATAATAGATCATTTTAAAATCGACTTCAGAATGATTTTCCAACAAAATCAATCCATCAGCACCAACGCCAAAATGTCTATTGCATATCTGTGCTATGAGGTTGGTATTGTTTTTGTCAAATGTATCCTGACGATTATCAATCATCACAAAATCATTACCTGTTCCTTGATACTTGTAAAATTCAATGTTCATACTTGATGGCAAATATAAGAATAATCCATTTCTTTTCCATTTGTTAAACGTGCGTTAAAGTTGTCGTTAAAAATCGTTAAAAATATATCGACAATTCAATAAAAATTTAATTTTAATCGTTATCTAAAAAAATAAATTCTTAACCTAAATTTCAAATGAAAAAGATATTAACCTTACTATTCGTATCCGTACTTGGTGGAATCATTACCTTGTCCGCCTATAAGTTGTTTCTAGAAAAAGACACCAAATTTTTTGTGACTTCCAATGATTCAAAACCGACATTTATTCCAACAAACAACACAACATCAAATTTACTTTACAATGCTGAGGCTGTTGATTTCACCCAAGCGGCTGAAAATGCGGTACATGCTGTCGTCCACGTGAAAAACACAACCATTGGTCAAGGTGGCCCTGTAACCATGCAAGATTTATTTTATGGACGCAGTCAACCCCGAACACAAATTGGTACCGGAAGTGGCGTAATTATTTCACCAGATGGATATATTATAACCAACAATCATGTGATTAATGGTGCGCAAGAATTGTCCATTACCTTAAATGACAACAAAATTTATAAAGCCAAATTGATAGGCACAGACGAAAAGACAGACATAGCTTTATTGAAGATTGATGCGGATGACGATTTGCCATATGCTACTTTTGGAGATTCCGACCAAGCGAAAGTTGGGGAATGGGTGCTTGCAGTAGGCAATCCATTTAATCTGACTTCAACAGTGACCGCGGGAATTATCAGTGCAAAATCTCGTGATCTTTCGGGGATAAATTCGCAATCTTTTATTCAGACGGATGCTGCCGTAAATCCAGGGAACTCCGGAGGCGCACTTGTAAATATTTACGGGGATTTGATAGGCATCAATACTGCAATCACTTCACAAACCGGATCTTATATTGGTTATTCTTTTGCGGTACCAAGCAATATAGCAAGGAAAGTTG
>JBGTDZ010000053.1:0-7416 GCA_041748055.1 Aquaticitalea sp. | reverse complement strand
GTTTCCCAGTTGACAAAGAATCACAATGAGCTCGTTTTGCAAAGAAATAGACTGATTAAGAATTCCGGTGAGAAGAATCCAACAATCATTAATCTTGACAACCAAATAAGTGCATTAAAAGATAACTTAAACCAAAGTTTGGGAAATATAGAAATGGCCAATAATATTACTTTGAACACGCTTAATCGAGAAGATGCCCGGATCAGTGGACAAATATATTCAACACCGGGAAAAGAGCGTCAGTTTCGTGATATAAAACGTCAGCAAGATATTAAAGAATCACTATATCTCTATTTGTTACAAAAACGTGAAGAAACCGCCATTTCACTGGGTATGTCGTCATCTAACGCTAAAATTATTGACCCTGCTTATGCTTATGACAGCCCCGTTTCACCCAGACCGATGATTATATATCTCGCTGCAATCCTATTGGGGCTTTTTGTGCCGATTTCAATCGTCTACGCAAAAGATATGATTGACAATAAAATTCACACTAAAGACGATTTATTGAAATATTTAAGTGCGCCATATATAGGTGATATACCCAAGTCCATCAGTAAATCCAGATTAATAAAGAAAGTGGATTATTCACCTAAAGCAGAGGCTTTTAGAATCATTAGAACCAATGTTGCATTCTTACTACAGGATGTTGAAAAACCATGTAAGACCATTTTTGTAACCTCTACAACCAGCCAGGAAGGAAAGTCCCACACATCTATAAATCTTGCGACTTCTATTTCATTTTCAGAAAAGCGAGTGTTATTAATAGAAACTGATATCCGTGTACCTAGGGTAAATGACTACCTGAGTCTTGAAAGCAAAAAAGGTTTGACCGATTTTATTTCAGATAAATCTTTGAGTATTGCCGATGTAACTACTAAGATAGAAGATAACCCATTTTTAGACGTTATTCCCTCTGGAACCATTCCACCTAATCCTGCGGAATTGTTAATGAGTGAACGTGTAAAATTTCTCTTTGAAAATGTCAAGGAAAATTATGATTATCTAATCGTAGATACTGCTGCTGTAGGACTGGTAACAGATACCTTGCTCATAAGTAAGTTTGCTGATATGTTCTTATATGTTGTAAGTGCTAACAATATTGATAAGCGCCAGTTGCATATTGCACAAACAATGTATGTTGAAAAACGATTACCGAATATGGCCATCTTGCTCAACGGTACCATCCAGAAAAAAGGCTACGGCTACGGTTATGGATCTTCTCCAAACAAGAAGAAAAAATGGTGGAAAATATCCTAAAACTTTGATTTTTCTTAAAAAGCGGCTTTTCCTCTACTTATTATTAACCACATGAAATTGCCAACTTTATTCATTATAAAAATCAATTGCATTTTTACATTTATGAGATATTCAAAGCTGTTTATGATTTTTAAATAATTGATACTTCAATAATGCGTGCCTGTTCAAAATTTTAAAGCGAACGAATTTATTAAATTTGTAATATGAATAAATAAGATATGAAGGCACAAAATATGCCATCAATTTGTTCTTTTTGAATAACACTGGTTTTAATTTGGTTATTTCCCTAAACATAATCTCGGGGGTTAATAAAAACAACTTCATATATTGAAAAGCCATTTTCCTTTCAATATGGAAGGTTAAACCAACGTTATTTGTACCAATATTCTGATAAAAACCAGCACTCAAAGCACCTATAAACTTCAGTTTTTTACTGTTTACGAACAACCCAGTGACCAAGGCCTTTTCAGACAATACATCTTGAACCATGTTTTGGTCATAGCACACATTTTCCAAACTTTTCATAATATCTAAATGAAAGTTAAACATTTGTTCTTGATGACTCCTGATATAATTGTCGTATAAGGTCTTTTCTTCAGTCTTAAAACACTCAATCACATAACCCTCATATTCAGTAGTATAACATATGGTACTACCATGGTTTGCGGCAGAAAGCTGTTCATAAAGCTGGGTGTTGGCCAAGAGTAAATGATCATAATAACTAGTATAAGGCAAAATAGAGAATATCAGCCCATAACGTTTTGTTTTCTCTTTAATATCAAAAATTTCCCTTAACCCCAAGTAATATCCAGTAACGGGGATTTCTTCATTAAAAAACTTAAACAAAGATTCTTGCATAGTACCTCTCCATCCTATATCCACAAGATGAATACCATCTTGATCAATATTCGCACCAAAGGAATTTATATATTTCCTAAATTCTGAATGATTAGTCATGCGATGACCATTATAAAAGGAGAGAAATGAATCATTGCTCTTTAGTTTTAAAAATACATCGGAATTAAAAAAGTTTTCAATCAGTAAGTTTCCATTAACATTTAAATCCTTCGAAATATCAAGTTTTATTTCTTCTGGGCAGTTAAAGTGAATTAGGAAACTATATAAACTTAAGTTAGGGTAATTTTTTTTGAGATAATTAAATTCCTCAGTATTGATATCTTCTAAATTGATTTGAAGAGAGGCCTGTCTTGAAATTTTTAAGTAATGTGTTTTAACCTTGACTGTTTCTTCTACATGTGAATAATCTTGATAGGAATCAAACAACTTTTTGAGATATTGTCCTTCTCTAGAAAGGAAAAATAATTCTTTCACATGATCCTTTTTCACTTTATTATAAAGGCGCTCAATAAAGAAATGATAAAAAATGATATATTCCGTATAAGGAATGGATGCATTTTTCTTGCACTTTTCATGAACGTGATCAATAATTTTAGTAAACTTTTTTGAATCGTTGCCCAATCTGTTTCGATTGTTTCTTTTTAAATACCTGCCATGTGGCAATAAATAAGAATGCAATCCATTTTTTTTGGAATTAAGAACATCAATTTGTTCGTTATCTCCAATCATCATTACCTCATTTGGTTGGATTGAAAGTTGAGAAATAATATAGTTGTAAATGGTACCACTTTCTTTACTCTTCCCAATGGCTGCAGAACTATAGATGTCGTCAAAGACATCATAGATACCATGGTGCTCGAGCATTTTTTTAAAGGAGAATATTGGTAAATAAAAATCTGAAACCAAATAGACCCTTCCTCCTGCAGATTTAAACTCTTTTAAAACATTTACAACATCCTGATTTATATACTGAACATTTGTTTCTACCTTTAAATCTATCTTCTCAAAAAGTTCCTTAAAGGCAGTCTTATCTAAATCTTTGATAATATTATTGGTCAGCAATCTATTATAGACTTCCTCAATCACAATATGATAGGGAATCTCGGAACTATTTCTATTGAACTTTTGCTTAAGAAAATTGACGGTATCCAGTCGAATAAAATAAAGTTCATCAATGGATATTTCTATTCCAAACTCCCTGATCATGAATTTTGCCCATAATCTCAAGGCATAATTGGGGTGCATGTTTCTATGGACTATAGTATCAAAATAGTCCGTGAAAATGATTTTTATGTTCTTATTTTTAAGTTCGGAAGTTAACTTTTTTAAAGACATACTGGGTGGTTGATTTTTAATTTATTTTCATACATAAAAATTCAATTCTCTAAATATCAATTATTTTAAGTATTAAAAAAAATTAAACAATAAGATTATTTTTAACTCAAGAAACCCTATTCTGTCACTAAAATAGTAAAATATTTTCCTTTTTGAACAAAGAAGTGCCACGAGTAAAATACGGAATTATTTTTATTTGAAAATCAACAAATATTGTTACACTTTGTATACTAAATCAAATCATTAATAGAGAGCCCAATATTTCTGTAGATGATCCATATAAATGGGCTATATCTCATGTCTTCTATTCTTGAAAATTCAGTTAGACTTATAACTTGCGTCGGCGCTTTTCGGTTTTTAAAAGTGATAATTCTCTGCTGGTTTGTCCTGCAACGGAGGTATTTTCCTCCGCTCGACGAATCAAGTAGGGCATCACATCCTTAACTGGCCCAAAAGGTACATATTTGGCAACGTTGTATCCTTGGGCAGCCATGTTAAAACTAATATGGTCACTCATGCCATACAATTGCCCAAACCAAACCCTATTATCATCTTTTGAAATAGTGTGTCTTTCCATAAATTCCATGGCAAGATAACAGCTTTGTTCATTATGGGTACCCACAAATAATGAAATGGTGTCCAAATGATTTAAAATAAACTCCAGTGTTTGATTAAAATTAAGGTCTGTAGCTTCCTTCGTAGCACAAATAGGAGAAACATAGCCCTTCTCTCCCGCCCTTTCACGTTCCTTTTCCATGTAGGCGCCTCGCACTATTTTTATTCCTAGAGTAAACCCATCTTTTTTTGCACGTTTGTGCAATTCCTTAAGATAATCGAGTCGATCCCAACGATAGAGCTGCAAGGTATTGTATACTATGGGCTTTTCGGTGTTGTAGCGTCGCATCATTTCTTCACAGAGCACATCGGCTGCGTCTTGCATCCAGCTTTCTTCACCATCAATCAAGACTTCAACATCTTTTTCCTTGGCGAGTTTACAAACTTGATCAAATCGTTCCACAACACGATTCCATTCCTTTAGTTCGAAGTCTGTAAAAGGCTTGCCTTCCCCTTTTTTCTGATACAAATGAAAACGTCCAAAGCCAGTTGGTTTAAACACCGCAATTGGCATGGCATCTTTTTCTTCAGAGAAATTGATGATCTTTATGGTTTTTTCCAATGCATCATCAAAAGAAGCCTCTTCTTCCTTTCCTTCCACAGAAAAATCCAATACCGAGCAGACGCCTTTTGTGTACATTCTGTCTATCACAGGCAAACAATCCGCTTCATTGACACCACCGCAAAAGTGGTCAAACACAGTGGATCTAATCAGACCTTCCACTGGTAAATGCGCCTTCAGGGCGAAGTTGGTCGCGGCTGCGCCGATTCTGACCAATGGTTGGTGAGAAATCATTTTAAACAAAAAATAAGCTCTTTCGAGCTCCGAATCGCTTTTAAGTTGAAAAGCAATCTTTGTATTATCAAATAGTCGATTTTCTGCCATAGTGGATAAATAATCGTAAAAATATGGATTCATAAGCTAATATTTGACTAAAAACCTTTTATTTTGATACCAATAAATACGACACCAACTCACATGAATTCCATCACGGCCGATACCTATTCTATACATTTCAACGACAAAGCTTATAAGGAGCTTAACGGTTTTTTATTAAGTAAGCATTTTTCAAAGGTTTTTATTCTTGTGGATAGTAATACCGGCAAACATTGCATGGCTGATTTTATGTCTAAATTGGAAACAAATTTTCAGATTGAAATTATTGAAATTGAGTTTGGTGAGCAGCACAAAACAATTGATACTTGCGTTGGGGTATGGAATGCCCTCTCTGAATTGGGTGCCGACCGCAAATCTTTGCTGTTGAATTTAGGAGGCGGTGTGGTGACGGATTTGGGTGGTTTTGTTGCGTGCACGTTTAAACGTGGCATTAAATACATCAATGTTCCTACGTCTCTACTTGCGATGGTGGATGCTTCCGTTGGTGGTAAAACTGGTGTCGATTTGGGCACACTGAAAAACCAAGTTGGGGTTATAAGCTGCGGTGAAATGGTGATAATTGATATGTCTTTTTTAAGTACTCTACCTCAGAACCATATGAAGTCAGGCTTGGCCGAAATGTTAAAGCATGGTTTGATTCATGACCGAGTGTATTGGGAAAAACTGACTGACTTGTCAAAACTTAATTTGGACGATCTCGATGAGTTGATTTTTGAATCGGTGATGATTAAAAAGAATATTGTGAATAAAGACCCTTTTGAGGCCATGGAACGCAAATATCTGAACTTTGGACACACACTTGGTCATGCCATTGAGTCTTATTTTTTAGCTGATATTGGCAAGACCGAACTGTTGCATGGTGAAGCCATTGCGATAGGGATGGTGATGGAATGTTATTTATCCCATAAACTATTGGGATTTCCAAAAGCCGATTGTGACAAAGTGAAACATGTAATGCAAAAGTTGTTTGATAAGGTTTCCATCGCTACGAGCGACCATGATGCCATTATTGATTTGATGAAATACGACAAGAAGAACGAACATGGCAATGTTAACTTCGTGCTATTGGAAAAAATAGGAAAGCCAAAGGTGGATTGTTTGGTGGATAATGGGTTGATTGTGGAGGCGTTTGGGTATTATGCGGAGGTTTAAGGATTTCCTATAAAAGTCATTCAAAAACCAAATAATCTAAAAATTAAACAGTATAACAATCTAACAATTCTAAAAATACCGCTCCTTCATCACCTCACAATGATGGTTCTCATGGCCCATGATTATAAAACCCAGCGCTCTAACCGAAATAGGGCTGTTGCTGGCCGTGCCCCTTGCCACCAACATCTCATCATCAAAACTGTTGAACAAAGTGTCCGTGGAATATCTAATAGACTTGTATTCGCTGAGCAGGCTTTCAAAAGTACGTTTGTTTGCCTTGCTTGGACTCACATATTCATCTTGGTCAAAACCCGGTAAAGGCGTTTTATCTTGTCTAGCAATTCGTAATGCTCTATAAGCAAAGATGCGTTCAGTATCCATCATGTGCTGCACAACTTCTTTGATGGTCCACTTTTCAGGGGAATAGCGATATTCATGCTTTTCTTGTGGAATGCAATTCAAAAAATAAAGCACCTTTTCAAAATTGGCAGGCAATCCCAACTTTAATGTAAAGTCCGTTGTTTTATTGATATACGTCTGATAAAACGGATTATACTCGTCTTTGGATAACTCTTTGACTGTCATTTAGTTTGTAATTTGATGGATTAAAAGTAATAAAAAACCCTTTGCCGAACTGTCAACAAAGGGTTAAATTGTATCTTTATAAAACTTTACATCTCGTTAAAGATGGTATGCATCAAACGTTTTTTGTCATTTATGCTCTCTTCCAGAGAAATCATTGTTTCAGTCCTGTACACACCTTCTATATCGTCCAATCTAAAGATAATCTCTTTGGCATGTGTGGTGTTTTTGGCCCTGATCTTACAGAAAATATTAAATTTTCCGGTGGTGATATGCGCCACTGTTACATAAGGAATTTCATTGATGCGTTCCAGTACGAATTGGGTCTGGGAAGTGTTATTCAAAAAAATTCCAACGTATGCAATAAAAGAATAACCAAGTTTTTTGTAATCCAAAGTCAACGACGATCCCTGAATGATACCACCATCTTCCATTTTTTTAACACGAACATGGACGGTTCCTGCTGAAATTACTAATTTTTTCGCAATATCTGTAAAGGGAATTCTGGTGTTTTCAATTAACATATCCAAAATTTGATGATCTATTTCATCTAATTTAAACTTTGCCATTTTTTAGTTATCTTTAAATTTTCTACAAAAATAAAGCAATTTGAATGAAAATTAAGCATCAGAATTAATAATTTTTAGACTTTCAATGAGAATATCACATTATTCAGTAATACGAAATCGTTTTCGTAACCCTCATAAACTTCCCGA
>JBGTDZ010000052.1:0-3498 GCA_041748055.1 Aquaticitalea sp. | reverse complement strand
TTCGCGGATTTTATTTCCCACAAGATCATAAATTCCCTGCATATCCATCTCGGCCACCAAGCCTTGTTGCACACTGTTAATGACAGCAAGTTCTGCATTACGCTGTTCGGTTTCATTAAAGAGCCTTGCGTTTTCCAATGCCACACTCATACTGTTGGCAATGGTGTTTAGCAGTTGAACATCAGAATCGCTAAAGGCATTTTCTTTATCCAAATTTTGTAAACTCACACAGCCTTTTACATCATCACCAACAATTAATGGTACAAAAAGCATAGACTTTGGCAATCTGGTACCGGGAACCGCTACAGGTTTTTCACCGGTAACCTTATATATGACATTGTCCGTATCTTCATTGACCAATAGAAGTGTTTTGTTTTTTATAAGCCATTTCCTGATTTGATTTAAAGGACGCGATTCCGGATACAAACGTTCGCCATCTTCAAATAAATAATGGAAATTTTCCATTCCGTTTTCCTTATCATATGAATAAATTCCAGTAACCTGGGAATCAAAAAGATCCCTAATTTTATCACCTACCAGATCATAAATTCCCTGAATATCCATTTCGGCAGCAAGGCCTTCCTGAACACTGTTTATCACTGCCAACTCTGCATTGCGTTGCTCTGCTTCGTTAAAAAGTCTGGCGTTTTCAAGTGCTACACTCATGCTGTTGGCAAGGGTGCTTAACAACTGAACATCTGAATTGCTAAAGGCATGCTCACGGTCGTTATTTTGAATGCTGACATAGCCTATAACGAAGTCAGCGTTCATCATGGGTACATACACTGCAGATTTTGCCATTCTCGTCCCAGCAACGGGTTTAAACGGTTTGCCATTTATTTGAGACATTACTTCAGCAGCGTTTTCATTGATATGTAACGGTATTTTTTCTCGAATGATTTTTTTTCGCAATTCATCATATTTCCGGTCAGGAAGAAAGAGTCGCTGCCCATCTTCATAAGCATATTCAAAATATTCTCTTTCTTGTTTTTGATTAATGCTAACAATAATAGTAACCTGGGCATCAAATAGTTGCCTGATGCGTTCGCCAACTAACTCATAAATAGCACCCATCTCTTTCCCTTTACCTATGGCCTGCTGAACACTGTTAATTAACGTTAGCTCGGCTTCTCTCTGTTTAAGTAGCAGAAGTGTATCCCTGCTTGCTTTGGGAATTTCCTTTTGAGTGGTGATGGTGTTAGATGAATTTTCGGTGCTTTTTAACTTGCTGTTTGATCCGGTTTTTGGTTTTTGTTTCATTAGGTTGGTCATTTTAAATCGAAACTCAAATTATATTGTAAGATACTAATAATCTTACAATTGTACAGTGTTCTTTTAGTTTTGCTGATAAAAAAATTTATATCGTTATCACTTCATATAAGCAGTTCGATTACATGTTATTTGGTTTTTATATTAGCGTTGTACATCGATTAATCCCCAGTTTTCCTGAAGATTTCTTTTAAGATTTTTAAGGTTCAAATAGATCTTTTTATTCTGGATTTGATTGTTGTGCCTTTGATAAACGTTCAATCTATCCAAAATGCCTATGACAATTAATTGAGTTTTTCCTATTTCGAAATTTAGGTAACTGGGGATTTTACCTTCTTGAACGATTTTTTTGCGGATGCCAGTCCACCGACTAGGCAGGTTTCGGAAAATTTTGATCATGTTTTAAGTTTTTTTAATGCTTTATTAATAAAATATAAAACCGTTATGATGCCAATAAAAATAGCTGTACCCAACACTTCTTTAAAAGTAAGCGATGATAAAAAGTATAAAATGATTAGGATGGAAATAATTGGAACCGTCAGTCCGCCAGGGATTTTAAATTCATCTGGTTTTGACTTTTGACTATAACGCAGCTTTATGACCGATAACACAACGCCTAAATAAATCAGTAATATTGAACTCGTGGCAATCACTACCAATTGTTCAAAACTTGCTGTCGCTGCAATTGTAAATGCCACGGTTGTGTATGAGATAATAGCCATATAAGGCGTTTTAAATCGTTTATGGATTTTTGCCAAATAGCTTAACGGAATCACTTTGTCCCTTGCCAACGCATACGGAATTCTTGGCGCATTCAAAATTTCTCCACTTAAAAAACCGAACATGGAAATAGCCGAGCCTACAATTAATACTATGAATCCAATGGGCCCGAAAGCCACTTTCGCGGTTTGTGCAAGTGGTGTAGCTGTATAATTGGGCAACTCGTTACCCAAAACGCCTTGGGACACCAATTGAATTAAAATATAGATAACCACGACAGTAGTAATTCCTATAAAGATAGCTCGAGGAATTGTACGGTTTGGGTTTTTGACTTCACCACCTACAATAAGCCCGCTTTCGCCACCTACAAAGGCAAAAAATAAGATGAGTGATGTCTTGCCAACGAGTTCTATACTTGGGATGGCTTCAATGGAAAGATTACTTGAAGTTACTGCAGTCCATCCAAAAAGAATCAGCAACAATAATGGAATGAGCTTTGCTACGACAAAAAATTTCACCAATCCTATACCTTGTTTGATCCCAATGACATTGATAGTTGCCAACCCGAAAAAAACCACAAACAGAAACACCAAGCGTATCATTTCGTTGGCAAAAATAGGATAGGAGGAAGCCAGCACATTTACCAAAGCATTGGACACCGCGGCGTCTGATAATAATGCAGAACCCATAGCGAACACACCTCCCAAAAACCCTGCATAATCGCCAAAAGCAGTTTCTATATAGGTGTATGCACCACCTGTATTGGTAACCTTACTTCCGGCTTCGGCAAAACAGAGCATAATTAGGGCGAGCAAAATACCACAAACTACGTAGGCAATAATGCTGGAAGAACCCATATTGGCAGCGATAATGGCTGGTAACGCAAAAATGCCAGCACCAATAATGATGTTTATAATGTTGGCGGATAAGCCCAATACACCGACAGTTCTAATTAATTCTTCTTCTTTTTGTTTCATATGTATTTTTTAAAGGTAGCTCAACCACCATTTGTCCTTGTTGCTTGCTTTGTATATCATATATTTTTTACTCACTGGGTATAGCAGTAGAACGATTCCAAACCAAAGAATATAAACCACATACAGTGGATATCCATAAGATAGTAAATTTCCATTTGTAAAGGATTCTGCATCTAAAATCATATTTTGCCAATTACCTCCTAAAATCAATAATCCCAGAATTGCAAGCGAATGAATGACCAAGACATGAAGGAAATAGTAGAATAAGGGTACTCTTCCAAACACCAAAAAGAAATCTGTCAATTTATTTTTTGTGCTTTCAAAGGCATATAAAAAAAGCATCGCCGGACCTATGGTTATGCATAAATATAATAAGGAGGGTGGATATTTGGTGACATTAAAGAATGAAAGGATGGTTTTGGTTGTGGTATTTTGTAAAGACCAAGGTACCAAATAGCCATAGATATTTAAGCTTCTTAAAAGGAAGAACAGTCCAACAGCGGCAAACCCCAAGTTTAACAGCCAATTTTTT
>JBGTDZ010000051.1:0-6454 GCA_041748055.1 Aquaticitalea sp. | reverse complement strand
CAACAATCCAAAAAGCGAGATGGAGTTCCAAATATCGCTTTGGCGGATTTCATTGCTCCAAAAGAGTCTGGGAAACAAGATTTCATCGGAGCATTTTGTGTAAGCACAGGATTTGGAACAGACGAATTGGCAAAACAGTTCGAGAAAAATCAAGATGACTATAATTCCATTATGATTAAAGCACTGTCAGACCGTTTGGCAGAAGCCTTTGCGGAATATTTGCATAAGGAAGTACGAACCAATTATTGGAATTATGCGCAAGATGAAAATCTTTCCAAAGAAGACCTGATTAAGGAAAACTATAAAGGCATTCGTCCGGCACCAGGCTATCCGGCCTGTCCAGATCATTTGGAAAAAATCACTATTTGGAAATTATTAAATGTGAAGGAACAAATCGGAGTTGAACTTACGGAAAGTCTTGCCATGTGGCCAGCTTCAAGTGTGAGTGGTTATTATTTTGCCAATCCGGATGCCAAATATTTCGGACTTGGAAAAATCACGGAAGACCAATTAAAAGATTATGCAAAGAGAAGAAATATCAGCGAAGAGGAAGCCGCTAAATGGTTGAGTCCAAATTTGGCAGAAAATTAGGAGTAAAAAAAACATTTTATAAATCAAAATCAATAAGTCCTGCTTGGGAGGATTTAGGAGGCTCATGAAAGTAACAGAACATATCAAAAATTCTAATGGAAAGACACAATTTTCATTCGAAATATTACCCCCTTTAAAAGGACAACATATCAAATCCATTTTTGATAATATTGACCCGTTGATGGAATTCACTCCGCCATTTATCGATGTCACTTACCATCGGGAAGAATATGTTTTCAAGGAACAGGAAAATGGACTGCTCAAAAAACAAGTAGTCAAAAAGAGACCGGGAACAGTTGGTATTTGTGCTGCGATTCAGAATAGATATAAGGTGGATGCCATTCCACATATTTTATGTGGTGGATTTACGAGGGAAGATACCGAGAATTTCCTGATTGATCTGGATTTCTTGGGAATCCAGAATGTGATGGCCCTGCGTGGTGATGCCGTAAAAAATGAAACCTATTTTAGACCTGAAAAAGAAGGTCATGATTATGCCAATGGTCTGGTAAAACAAATTCAGGCTTTGAATAATGGACAATATCTCGACGAAGAACTTCAAAATTCATCCAAAACCGATTTTTGTGTTGGTGTGGCAGCCTATCCGGAAAAGCATATGGAGGCGCCAAGCTTGGATAGCGATATTCACTTCCTAAAAAAGAAGATCAAGAATGGTGCTGAATACATCGTAACCCAAATGTTTTTTGATAATCAAAAGTTTTTCGAATTTGTCGAGAAATGCCGGAACGAAGGCATTACCGTTCCAATCATTCCTGGTTTAAAACCGATTGCCACCAAAAAACAACTCAATTTAATTCCGCATCGCTTTCATGTCGATTTGCCTGAAGCCTTGATTCTTGAAGTCATCAAATGCCAGAACAATGACCAAGTGCGGCAAGTAGGGATTGAGTGGTGTATCAACCAATCCAAGGAACTTCAAAAAGCCGGAATTCCAGTACTTCACTATTATTCCATGGGAAAAAGTGAGAATATAAGGACGATTGCGTCGAAGGTTTTTTAACCGAAAACACATTTCTGGATATTCGCATAAAAGGAATAAAGCCGTACTTTTGCAGCAAAATTAAGACGTCTTACAAAATGAAAACATCTAAGTTAGCTGAAGGTCTAAAAGGTTCGGAAATCATCAAAATCGCTGGAGAAGTGAATGCCTTGAAAGCACAAGGAGAGGTCATTTATAATCAAACCATTGGAGATTTTGATCCCAATATTTTTCCTATTCCAGTTGAACTAAAACAAGCTATCATAGCTGCCTATAACGATAACCAAACAAATTACCCTGCAGCAAATGGCGTAGAACCTCTAAGAAAATCAGTTTCCAATTATCTTTCAAATCATCTGGAACTGGAGTATTCTTCAGATGAAATTTTGATTTCCGGTGGTGCCAGACCTCTTATTTATGCCATTTACCAAACCATATTAGACATAGATGATACGGTATTGTATTCTGTACCTTCTTGGAATAATGATGCTTACACGTATTTGGCAAGAAATAAAGCCATAGTAATCGATACATTGCCCGAAAATAAATTCATGCCTACGGTTGCCGATATTGAACCTCACATTCAAAACGTCAACTTAATTTCCTTGTGTTCACCGTTAAATCCAACAGGAACGACATTTGACAAAGAAACATTGATGGCAATCTCGTTTTTGGTTCTTGAAGAAAATCACCGCAGGGCCGCCGAGAATATAAAGCCATTATACGTTATGTATGACCAAATTTATTGGCAATTGACCTATGGATCCATTCAACATTATAACCCTGTGAGTTTGGTGCCACAAATCCGTGATTACACGATTTTTGTTGATGGTATCTCCAAAGCATTTGCTTCGACGGGAGTTCGTGTCGGTTGGGCTTTCGGCCCCATGCATATCATAAATAAGATGAGAGCGTTGTTGAGTCATATAGGTGCTTGGTCGCCAAAAGCAGAGCAAATTGCTACGGCTAACTATCTGAATCAAACCGAAGCGGTTACGAATTATATCCATCAAATTAAGGAAGACTTGAATTATAGATTGGTTGCTTTCTACGATGGGTTCACCAGATTGAAAAACAACGGATTTCCGGTAAATGCTATACAACCTGAAGCAGCAATCTACTTGACCGTGCAGTTTGATTTGATTGGAAAAACCACCAAATCCGGACAGAAACTTAATTCAATTCAGGAGGTTACCAGTTACTTGTTGCAGGAAGCAAAATTGGCAATTGTACCTTTTTACGCATTTGGTGCTTCAACAGAATCCAATTGGTTCAGATTATCGGTAGGAACTGCCAAAAAGGAAGATATTTCGACCATATTTGAACTTCTCGAAGCTGCCCTTCTAAAATTAAATTAGAATTATAATTCATCTAATTATAGGCATATAAATTATTCCCTTATTTTTGCGACATAAGCCCTTTGAATGCAAAAGCTATTTCTTACGTTTTCCCTTTTGATGTCTGTACTTTTATTTTCTCAGGAAGACAAAAAATCATTTGAACTGGATGCCAATCATTTCTACGGGACCATCATGGAGCATAATCCAGATATCGCACATTTGATCACGGACCATCCTACGGGTTTAATATTAAGTTTCAACAAAAAAACCTACGGGTTCAAGCATTGGGAAAGTCGGTATAATTATCCAGACTGGGGCGTTTCATATGTCTATCAGGATATGAAAAATCATTATTTGGGAGAAAATCACAGCCTCTATGCACATTTTAACTTTTATTTTCTAAGGCGCAATTTGATGTTCCGTATTGGGCAAGGTATCGCTTATGCAACAAAGCCGTATGATAAGTACGACAACTATATCAACAATGCCTATGGTTCTGATTTGTTGAGTTCCACCTATCTACAGTTCAACTTTAAAAAAGAAAATATTTTTGAAGGATTTGGTGCGCAAGCCGGAGTATCAATTATTCATTATTCTAATGCCAACGTTAAGGCACCCAACAATTCCACCAATACTTTTGCATTTAATATCGGTGCCAATTATTTGTTCGACCACGAAAACAAGCCAGAATATATTCCTTCGACCGAGGAAAAGAAATTCACAGAAAATATAAAATACAATTTTGCATTTCGTTCTGGGTTGAATGAGAGCGACATCAATGGGATGGGACAATTTCCTTTTTATGTGATTTCTGGTTATGCTGATAAACGTCTCAACCGTAAATCGGCAATTCAATTTGGGACAGATGTGTTTTTTGCGAAATTTTTGAAGGAATTGATTTATTATTATTCTGTTGCTTTCCCGGAATATGACATCAGCGGTGATGAAGATTGGAAGCGCGTCGGAATTTTTGTTGGGCACGAATTGTTCATCAATAAGACCTCGTTGATCACTCAATTGGGCTATTATTTGTATTATCCGTACGATTTTGAAGGTCGGGTTTACAATAGAATCGGTCTGCAACGTTATTTTGGGGATAAATTTTTTGGAGCCATTACCGTAAAGGCTCATGGTGCAAAAGCGGAGGCCGTCGAATTTGGAATCGGAGTGAGGTTATGAAAAAACTACTTTACATATTATTAGTTGGTTTGTTCTTAGCCTGCAATGGGGAAAAAGTGCCAGATTGTTTTCAGAATTCCGGGGATATTATTCAACAGGAATTTGAAATGCCGACGTTTGATAAAATCACCGTTTTTGAACGTATAGAACTGATTATAACAGAAGAAACTACGCAAAGTATTTCTGTAGAAACTGGCGAATACTTGATGAACGACATTAAGGTGAGTGTACAAGATGGAAGACTGATTCTCAAAAATGAAAATGCTTGTAATTTGACCCGCGATTATGGTATTACAAAAATTTATGTGAGTACTCCAAACCTTACTGAAATCAGGAACAGTTCTGGTTTGGCAGTCAGGAGTAGTGGCATATTGAATTTTCCTGATTTAAGTTTAATTTCAGAGGATTTTGCTGAGGAGGATGCCTTTCATACGGATGGGGATTTTCGGTTACAGGTTAATTGCAATTCATTGAATGTTGCAACGAATGGACTGTCCAATGCATTCATAACAGGAACAGTAAACAATTTGTTTATTGGTTTTTATGCTGGTGATGGTCTTTTTGATGGTACTGGCCTGGTGTCACAGAACATCGAAATTTTTCATCGTGGAAGCAATGACATGATTTTGAATCCGCAGCAAAGCATGACGGGTGAAATAAGAAGTACTGGCGATGTGATTTTAGTAAATGTTCCGCCTTTGGTGGATGTTCAGGTGTTTTATACCGGGCAGTTGATTTTTAATTAATCCATGTTTTGACTGAAGACTGTCACTGCCAACTGCTTACTATTGTATTGTCAATTCCCTAAACAAACTCTCCAAGTTCATATTTTTTTGATTGAGTCGAAGAATCTTCAAACCATTGTCATGCGCAAAATCGAAGACGATTGATCGCATGTCTTCTTTTGTTGAAAAGGTCAATTCATATATAAAATCGTGTGTATTTTTTACTGACGATACATGCTTCAATTTATTCAAAAGCACATCTTCCACACGATAATCAAATTCTACTTCAATGATTTGAGCTTGATCAGCTTTTAGGTCTTTCAGTTTTTTGTCAGCGACGATGGTACCTTTATTGATTATGATGACCCGGTCGCACATGGCCTCAACTTCCTGCATGATATGCGTAGAAAGAAACACTGTTTTTTCCTTCCCAACATTTTTTATCAACTGTCTGATGTCTACCAATTGGTTGGGGTCCAATCCTGTGGTCGGTTCGTCCAATATTAATACATCAGGATTGTGGAGCAGGGCGTTTGCAAGTCCAACACGTTGGCGATAGCCTTTGGAAAGCTGGCCAATTTTTTTGTGTGCTTCAGGCGTCAATCCAGTGAGTTTTATGACATCTTCAATCCTGGTTTTACTCACTTTATAGATACCGGCATTGAAAGTCAAATATTCCCTGACATACATTTCCAAGTATAACGGATTGTGTTCGGGCAGATATCCAACCAATTTCTGAACATTCAATGCTTCATTTTTCACATCAAAATCATTCACTTTGGCAATTCCTTCGGAAGCTTCAATATAGGTGGTCAAAATCTTCATCATCGTGGATTTTCCGGCACCATTCGGTCCTAAAAAACCAACGATTTCACCTTTATTGATTTTAAAAGAAATGTTGTCCAAGGCTTTTTGTTCACCATAGACTTTCGATAAATTTTCAACTTCAATGGACATCCCTAAGAATTTTATTCAAAAGTAAACAATAATTGTTATCGCAATGGCTAGCGAAAACGTAATAGCTTTAAAAGATCGAAAAAAGATTTAGTTTTTTGGATTTAATGGTTACTGTAGCTACATAATAATTATGACAACAACGAATTTTACATATTATAACTGGTTCTATTTCTTTTTTAGCAAAGGAAACGAGACGATATATGTATAATTTATAAACTATAAATTTAAATATAAGTCTCGATGAAAATCGAGACTTTTTTAGTTTTAATACATTCAAGAATTTGATAACATCGGTAGCCATACAGGGAATAAAAGGTTCGTTTCATCATATCGTGTCACAACAATATTTTGATAATTCGGTAGAGGTTTTGGAATTTCTTTCATTTGATAAAGTGGTTGACAGTATTCTCAAGAATGAAAGCGATGCCGCCATCATGGCCATTGAAAATTCGATTGTGGGTTCCATCATTCCCAATTATGCTTTGATAGACACCAACCAATTGCATATCATAGGTGAACATTATTTGGACATTCAACATCATTTAATGGGATTACCAAATCAGAATGTTGAGGATATCAAAGAAGTGTATTCACATCCAATGGCACTGTTGCAATGCAAGGAATTTTTCAAAAAGCATCCACATATCAAATTGATTGAGGAT
>JBGTDZ010000050.1:0-10786 GCA_041748055.1 Aquaticitalea sp. | reverse complement strand
TAAAAGCAAGCCTGTAAAAGTCAAAAGGCCATTCAATATCAATATAAAGAATCCGAATTCAAAACCCAACCATTTTAAGCTGTTAAAACTGATGATGTAAGATAAAATTGGTGAGGCAATCGCTATCATAGGAACCAATTTATCTTTTACATTAAGTTTTGTAAACAATCCAAAGGCATACAATCCCAAAAGAGGGCCATAAGTATAACCTGCAAATACAAAGAGTCTGGCGATGACACTTTCATCCTTAATCAGATATTTAAAGGATATAATCACAAAAATAAGTATGATTGAAATAAAGATATGAATCTGTTTCCTCATCCTGATTTGTTTTTCTTTGGAGTGTTTTTTTTCAATATCCAAAATGTCAATGCTAAAGGAAGTAGTAAGAGCAGTCAAAGCGCCGTCGGCACTACTATACGCTGCCGCAATCACTCCAATAAGGAAAAACACAAACACCCCAGCTCCTAGATAGTTTTTGGCAAGTAGCGGGAACAGGTCATCCTTATGGATATCAATACCATATTTTTGAGCATACATCGTTAAAAGCAGTCCCAAACTCAAGAATACAAAATTCACAATGGTAAGTACAATTGTAAACCAAAACATGTTTTTCTGCGCATCTTTCAAGCTACGGCAGGTTAAGTTTTTTTGCATCATATCCTGGTCTAGGCCAGTCATTACAATCGCAATAAAAATACCTGATATAAACTGTTTCCAAAAATAATTTCCTGATTTAAAGTCTTCAAAGAAAAATGTTTTTGACAAATCACTATCCAAAACATAACCAAGAACGTTTCCGCCTTCGATTCCCAATTCACCACTCACAAAATAAATAGTAACGCCAACAGCTATCAGCATAAACAATGTTTGAAAGGTATCTGTCCAGACAATGGTTTGAATTCCTGATTTAAAAGTGTATAGCCAAATCAACATTACGGTAATCGTTACCGTTTGCCAAAAAGATATACCCAGGTCATCGAATAGAATAATTTGCAAAACATTCGCCACCAAATACAACCTAAAACTAGAGCCCACTACTCTGGAAATTAAGAAGAAGGAAGCGCCGGTTTTATAGGAATAATTGCCAAAACGTTCTTCGAGATAGCTGTAAATTGAGGTTAAATTAAGTCTATAATACAATGGAAGCAAAACTGCACCAATAACAAAATAGCCCACTATATATCCCAGTACCACTTGCATATAGCTAAATTGGGAAGCCTCAATCCAACCAGGAACAGAAATGAAAGTCACCCCAGAAAGTGATGCACCAATCATACCAAAAGCCACTACATACCAAGGAGATGATTTATTGGCCTTAAAAAAGGTGTCGTTGTCCGATTTTTTTCCAGTGAAAAAGGAAATCAGAATCAATAACCCAAAATAAGATAAAATAAGTAAAATGATAATTGTTGGTGACATATTTAAAGTTTTGAAAGGAACAATATTAAGTATTTTTTAAAGAACAAGTGTTTTTTTTGATCTTGTTTTATCAAGGCAACGAAGGTGGATTCCATAATTAATTTTATGCCACAGGATATTTTAACCATCCCAAATAGAATTCGTGAAAATTAGTGTAATTAATGTCTTAATCGTAATTTCGCACCCATGGAATTTTCTTCAAAGCTTCTCGAAAAAGCCGTTAACGAAATGTCTCAATTGCCAGGAATCGGTAAACGGACTGCCTTGCGTTTGGTGCTCCATTTATTGCGCCAACCCCATGACCAAACCACCCAATTGGCATCTGCGCTTCAAAACATGCGCAACGAGATTAAATTTTGTAAAAGTTGCCATAATATCAGTGATACGTCCTTGTGCGAGATTTGTGCAAACCCTCATCGTACAGACGATATTATTTGTGTGGTCGAAGACATTAGGGACGTAATGGCCATTGAGAATACAAGTTCATTTAGAGGATTATATCACGTTTTAGCTGGGAAAATTTCTCCAATGGATGGTATTGGCCCCAATGATCTTAATGTCGAATCGTTGGTTGAGAAAGTTAAGAAGGGCAAAATAAAAGAGCTCATTTTTGCGTTAAGCTCTACCATGGAAGGGGATACAACCAATTTTTATATATTTAAGCAAATCCAGGATTGTAACATCATCACTTCGACAATATCTCGGGGCATTTCTGTTGGCAATGAATTGGAATACACAGACGAAGTAACGCTTGGTCGTAGTATTACCAATCGGATTCCGTTTGAATCCTCACTTAAACTTTAGCGTTTTTGCAACTTTCGGTCGTCATACTCAATTATAATGTGCGTTACTTCTTAGAACTATGCCTTAGGAGTGTGCAAGAAGCAATATCAGATATGGAGGCCGAAATCATTATTGTTGATAATTGTTCAAGTGATGATAGTTGCAGGATGGTCAAAGAATTGTTTCCTAAAATAATCCTAATCGAAAATGAAGAAAATTATGGTTTTTCCAAAGGGAACAATATTGGAGTTGCAATGGCTAAAGGTGACTTTGTTTGCATCCTCAATCCGGATACGGTTGTTGCAGAGGACACGTTTAAGCTACTCTTGGATTTTGCGAGCACAACTCCAAATATTGGAATTGTAGGTTGCAAACTTATTGATGGTAGGGGTCAATTTCTTCCCGAGAGCAAACGGAATATTCCAACGCCCGCTGTATCGATTCAGAAAATTCTGGGAAATTCAAAATCCTATTATGCGACTCATATAAAAGAGGCTGCTATCGGAAAAGTATCCATTTTGGTTGGTGCATTTATGCTATTGAAACGCAGCATATTTAATGAAATTAAAGGATTTGATGAAGATTATTTTATGTATGGTGAAGATATGGATTTTTCTTATCGAATACAGAAGGCAGCGTATCAAAACTACTTTAATCCTATAACTACCATCATTCATTTTAAAGGAGAAAGCACATTAAGGGACAAGGTGTATGCAAAGCAGTTCAACGAAGCCATGCAAATTTTCTTTAGGAAACATTTTAAATCGAATATTTTATATAACACGCTTATTACTTTAGGCATTAAAGCAATTACACTTCTAAATCCAAAACAAGGTCAACCTAAAATTCAATTTTCAAATTATTTGATGGTGTCAGACAAAATACCCCAAGAGCTCAAATCATCATTGGGTAAAGACATGCAGCTGTTTTCTAAAAAAGCTGTGATAACAGACCACCAAAGATTTATCCTTGACAATAATGTTATGTCATTTAAATCAATCATTCAATTTATAGAAACATCAAGCAAAAATTCGGAGGCCACCTATAGAATTCTTCCAAAAAAATCACGTTTCATCATTGGTAGCGATAGTTCAACCGGAAGAGGCGAGGTCATAGAATTTTAGGTTTTTTTCTTATTTAAAGATATTTTACAACGTTGTAAATTCTGATGAATTTTTAAGGAAGTCAATCATTTTTCATTAATTTTGCAATGCAATTGGATAAAATTACCATTACAATAACTATATGGCAAAATTTGAATTGAAACTCCCCAAAATGGGAGAGAGCGTCGCAGAAGCAACCATCACCTCTTGGTTAAAGAATGTGGGTGATACCATTGAAGCTGATGAAGCTGTGTTGGAAATCGCCACCGACAAAGTGGACAGTGAAGTACCAAGTGAAGTGGAAGGCGTTTTGGTAGAAAAGCTTTTCAATGTTGATGATATAGTAAAAGTAGGACAGACCATCGCCGTAATAGAAACCGAAGCAACGCTTTCATTGGTAGATGCCACTCCAACAACAGAAAGCGCACCAGAAATTGTTGCTGCTGAAACTGCTTCTGTTCATCAAGTAACCCAATCTTTGGCAACTGCCATAGCTTCTGTGGAGCCTGTAACATCATCCGAAGATCGTTTTTATTCGCCATTGGTTCGAAATATTGCAAAACAAGAAGTCGTTTCACAAGTTGAATTGGATGCCATTTCTGGAACGGGAAAAGAAGGTCGGGTGACCAAAGATGATATTCTTGGTTATATCGATAGTCGAAAATCAAAACCTGCACAACAACAGACATCGCACCCAATTCAAAACCAACAACCATCCAAAGTTGAATCTGAGCCAAAAATTGCAGCAGAGCAGGCAAATGGTACAGAAAAACCAAAAGCAGGTCCTGTTATAGTAAGTGGTGAAGATGAAATCATTGAAATGAGTAGAATGGGCAAATTGATTGCGCATCACATGGTAGAGTCGGTACAGACATCAGCGCACGTCCAAAGTTTTATCGAAGTTGATGTCACTGAAATCTGGAACTGGAGAAACAAAGTCAAAGATGAATTCTTTAAGCGGGAAGGCGAGAACCTGACGTTTACCCCCATATTTATGGAAGCGGTGGCAAAAGCCATCAAAAAATTCCCTATGATAAATATCTCCATTCAAGGGGATAACATCATCAAGAAGAAACATATCAATCTAGGAATGGCTGCGGCATTGGCAGACGGCAACTTGATTGTTCCCGTCATCAAAGATGCCGATCAACTTAATTTGGTTGGTATGACAAAGCGTGTCAACGATTTAGCAAATAGAGCTCGATTAAACCAATTAAAACCTGATGATATCCAAGGTGGAACGTACACTGTCACCAATGTTGGGACTTTTGGAAGTATCATGGGCACACCAATAATCAACCAGCCACAAGTTGCCATCCTGGCTCTCGGAGCCATTAGAAAAGTGCCAGCAGTTGTAGAAACGCCAGCAGGTGATTATATAGGTATCCGCTACAAAATGTTCCTGTCGCATTCTTATGATCACAGAGTGGTAAATGGTGCGTTGGGAGGGCAATTTGTCAAAGCTGTTAAGGATTATTTGGAAGCTTGGGACCCAAATAGAGAGATTTAAAAATTATAAATACTATATAATCAGACCTTTCAGATTTTTACATTCCGAAAGGTCTTTTGATTTGAAACATTTTATCAAAAAACAAGTTATACTACCGAAAAACTAAATCTTCATTTTTTCATATTTTTGCAAATATATAATCACGACTCAACAACAATCAATAATGAATCTCAATCTCACCAAACCCATCTGCTTTTTCGACCTCGAGACCACAGGAATAAATATCACCAACGATAGAATTGTTGAAATTTCAATATTGAAAGTATTTCCAGATGCTAAAGAAGAAAGCAAGACATGGATTGTCAACCCCACCATTCCAATTCCTGCAGAAGTGACTGCAATCCATGGTTTTTCCGATGCTGATGTTGCTGATAAGCCGACCTTCAAGGAAATTGCCAAAGATGTTTATAACATGATTAAGGATTCAGATTTGGGAGGATTCAATTCCGATAGATTCGACATTCCGGTATTGGCAGAAGAACTCGTGCGTGCAGGGATCGATTTTGATATGAAAAATCGAGTTGCCATAGATGTACAGACGATTTTTCATAAAATGGAACAACGCACACTTGCAGCGGCATTCAAATTTTATTGCGATAAGAATCTTGATGGCGCACATGGTGCCGAAGCTGATACAAGGGCAACTTTTGAAGTATTAAAAGCACAAATCGAAAAATACGACGAACTTGAGAATGATTCCAAATTTTTGGCGGAATTCAGTACCAGAAAACAATTTGCCGATTTTGCAGGGTTCTTAACTTATAATAAGATAGGCGAAGAATGTTTCTCATTTGGAAAACATAAAGGCAAACGTGTTGAAGATGTTCTCAATGACGAACCAGGATATTTTGGATGGTTGCTGAATGCAGATTTTCCATTGTATACAAAGAAAGTGTTGACGGCGATTAAGTTGAGAGCGTTTAATAATAAATTGGATTAAAATTAATCTGTCTAAATTGTCTAACAATATAATTATGGCTAAACAATGAAACTCATCTGCATAGGGCGCAACTACACAGATCACATCAAAGAACTGGCAAACGAGCGTCCAACCGAACCTGTTGTGTTCTTAAAACCAGACACAGCCATACTATTGCAAAAGCAACCGTTTTTTATTCCCGATTTTTCCAAGGATGTCCATCATGAAGTGGAAATTTTGGTGAAAATCAGCAAGGTCGGAAAATACATCGATAAAAAATTCGCCCACAAATATTATGACGAAATCGGTTTGGGAATTGATTTTACAGCGCGCGATGTTCAAAATGAGCTTAAATCCAAAGGATTACCATGGGAAAAAGCAAAAGCATTTGATGGTGCCGCAGTCATTGGAAATTGGTTGCCCAAGTCTCAATTTGCTAAAATGGATGATATCAATTTTTCCCTGAAAAAAAACGAAAACATTGTGCAGCAAGGCAATACCAAACAGATGCTTTGGAAAATCGATGAACTTATCGAATATGTGTCAAAATATTTTACTTTAAAGATTGGGGATATTATCTTTACGGGAACTCCTTCTGGTGTTGGTAAAGTAGAACCAAATGATGAACTCATCGGTTGTATTGAAAACATAGAGATGTTCAAACTAATAATTAAGTAAATGGAAAAGCATTATAAGTTATCCAGAGTGCGTGACCTCGCAGATGGAGATGAAGATTTCATCGTGGCTTTGGCCTCCGCATTTCTGGAAGAAGTACCAGAAGATGCTGCAAGATTGCAAAAGGCGGTGTCCGAACATGATTTTTATACAACTTACCAAGCGGCACATAAAATGAAACCAACCATAGATTTATTTGAACTTGGAGTACTTAGTGAACTGATAGTTGTTCAAGACTGGGGAAAATTAGAGAAAGTTGAGGATGTTTCCAGTCAATTGCAAATGGTCCTTACCGCTGTCGAAAATGCTACCAAAGAAATCAAAAAAGATTTTAATCTGTAATGCAAGCCGAAATCATTACCATCGGTGATGAAATCCTCATCGGACAAGTCATTGATACCAACTCGGCATTTATTGCTAAACAACTCAATAAAATCGGTGTCTCTGTTTATCAAATCACTTCCGTTCAAGACAACAAAGTGCATATTCTAAAAGCCTTCAAAGAAGCTGAGAGCAATGCCGACATCATCATCATTACTGGTGGACTGGGACCGACCAAAGACGACATCACCAAAAAAACCATTGTGGAATATTTTGATGATACATTGGTACGAAACGAAGATGTTACGGCAAACATTGAATCCATCTGGAAGAATTATATACATCAAATTCCTTCGCAGGTAAATCTTGACCAAGCATTGGTGCCATCAAAAGCCCAAGTGTTGGTTAACAAATTAGGAAGCGCTCCAGGTATGTGGATTGAGGCGAATGGTAAAGTGTTTATTTCTCTTCCTGGCGTGCCTTTTGAAATGAAGGCCTTGATTGATAATGAGGTCATTCCAAAATTGAGAAAGGCCTATAAATTTCCATATATTCTGCATAAAACCATCCTAACTTATGGCATGGGCGAAAGTAATTTGGCGGCCAGAATAGAGGCATGGGAAGATAATTTGCCATCCATTATTAAACTCGCTTATTTGCCTAGCTTGGGTAGGGTTCGTTTGCGATTATCTGCCAAATCTATGGACAAGGCATTGGTGGAGAGCGAAATGCAAAAACAGGTAGAGTTGTTATTGCCCCAAATTGAAGACATATTTGTGGGATATGAAGAAGATGAATCCTTGGAGGCCATTTTAGGTATTCAATTAACAAAACTGAATAAAACCATTGCTACGGCGGAAAGTTGCACAGGAGGAAAAATAGCAGAATCATTTACTGCAAATGCCGGTGCATCAAGATATTTTAAGGGAAGTATCGTCAGCTATGCTACTGAAGCAAAAGTCAATGTTTTAAAAATAGAGAAAAGCTTAATTGACACCCATTCTGTAGTCAGTAGTCAAGTTGCTGAAGCAATGGCAACATCAGTTTTGCGAATATTTGATACCGATTATGCAATAGCCACAACGGGAAATGCCGGCCCAACTAAAGGAGAGGGTGATGCTGAAGTTGGAACCGTTTTCATCGCTATTGCCACAAAAAACAGTGTCTATTCTGAGGAATTTAGTTTCGGAAACCATCGCACTAGAGTTATCATTAAGGCTACAAATAAGGCCTTTGAAATGCTTCAAAAAGAAATTTTTAAAAAGTGACAATTTTAGTTTGTGGGTATTATAAAGTTTTACTAAATTTGCAACCTGTTTTAAATAACATCATTAAAGTTAGAAAAGAATGTCAAGAGTTTGTGAACTTACTGGAAAAAAGGCGATGGTTGGAAACAATGTTTCCCATGCAATGAACAAAACAAAACGTAAATTTGATGCCAATTTGATCAAAAAACGTTTTTACATTCCTGAAGAGGATAAGTGGGTCACTTTAAAAATTTCTACAGCGGCATTGAAAACCATCAATAAAATAGGTATTGCTGCAGCAATGAAACAAGCAAAAACCAAAGGATTTTTAAAATAATAGCGTCACGCGTTAAAGACACGTACAATGGCAAAAAAAGGAAATAGAATACAAGTGATATTGGAATGTACAGAACATAAGGAATCTGGCATGCCGGGAACTTCCCGTTACATCACAAAAAAGAATAAAAAGAATACGCCAGACCGTATGGAGTTGAAAAAATTCAATCCAATCCTTAAGCGTATGACAGTTCATAAAGAGATAAAATAAATAAGTCATGGCAAAGAAAACAGTAGCATCGTTACAAACAGCATCAAAAAGATTGACAAAAGCAATTAAAATGGTGAAATCTCCAAAAACAGGAGCTTATATGTTCGTAGAGTCCGTTATGGCACCAGAGTTTGTGGACGGTTTTTTAAATAAAAAATAAAATTAAACTCTATATTTTTTACGACTGCTTTCATAATGAAGGCAGTTTTTTTATGTCTATATTTGAACTTAATTGTGACAAAGTAGCAGCCCCTATAATTAGGCTCAATTGTTGACTTGACTTCAGAAATTAAAAACACCATGAGTTTTTTCAAAAAAATATTCTCTTCCGAAAAAAAAGAAACTTTAGATAAAGGATTGGAGAAATCCAAAACTACTTTCTTTACCAAGCTCAACAAGGCTGTTGCAGGAAAATCAAAAGTAGATGAAGATGTGCTTGATAATCTGGAGGAAATTTTGGTGTCCAGTGATGTCGGTGTCAACACAACCTTGAAAATTATCAAGCGAATTGAAGAACGGGTTTCTAAAGATAAATACCTCGGAACTTCAGAATTGAACCAAATCCTTCGAGAAGAAATAGCAGGCCTATTGTCTGAAATTGATAGTGGTAATGCAACTGAGTTTACCGTTCCGAAAGACAAAAAACCTTACGTTATAATGGTGGTAGGCGTTAATGGCGTGGGGAAAACAACTACCATTGGTAAGCTTGCTTCACAATTCAAAAAGCAAGGCCTTAAAGTTGTTCTAGGCGCAGCGGACACTTTTAGGGCAGCCGCTATTGAACAATTGCAAGTTTGGGCCGATAGAGTGGACGTGCCAATGGTGCGCCAAAATATGGGAAGCGACCCAGCTTCCGTGGCGTTCGATACCATCAAAAGTGCAGTGAACCAAAACGCAGATGTCGTTATTATTGATACCGCCGGACGATTGCACAATAAAGTCAATTTGATGAATGAGTTGACTAAAGTCAAACGTGTCATGCAAAAAGTGGTTGACGATGCTCCTCATGATGTACTTTTGGTGTTAGACGGTTCTACTGGGCAAAATGCTTTTGAACAAGCAAAGCAATTCACTGCAGCTACAGAAGTAACGTCTTTGGCTGTTACCAAACTAGACGGTACTGCAAAAGGTGGTGTCGTTATTGGTATCAGTGATCAGTTTCAGATTCCAGTAAAATATATTGGGGTAGGTGAAGGAATTGATGATTTGCAAGTGTTCAATAAATTTGAGTTTGTAGATTCTTTTTTTAAATAGAAAAATACCTGTCAAAGCAGAGTTCTCAACACTCATCATTTACCTAAATCATTCTAAAGACAAGAATTTTCAGTATTTTTAAGAAAAATACTGACCTATGAAATTATTTCAAATCCTCGTCCTTTTTCTCATCATATTTTCCTGTAAAAATTCTAACACGAAAGAGACTGAGCCAGACACGTCTAAAAAAGTGGAAGTTCAAGCCGACTCTACCGATTTAAGTGCCATCGCTACAAAAGAATTTCGGGAATTTAAAATCTTGGATTCTAAATACATTGATAATGTTGAACTTTGGAGTAGTTTCAACAAAGATTTGGAAGATTTTACCCAATTGGACCATGATAGATTAAAGCCACTTATTTTAGAACAAAATATCCCAACACTTCAAAAGCTCATAAAAAATGGTTCATTGACCTATGAATCACTCACAAAATTTTACTTATATCGTATTCGAAAGTTTGATAGAGAAAATGACCTTTCATTAAATTCAGTCATTTCGTTGAATCCAAATATCATTTCCGAAGCAAAACAAAAAGATATTGAATTCAAAAACAGAAAATTAAAGCATCTTATTTTCGGAATGCCGATTCTTCTAAAAGACAACATTGATGCCTTTGGAATGCCAACAACAGCCGGTGCAATGGCATTGAAAGATAACTATACTGAAGATGCCTTTATAGTCACAAAAATGAAGGAAAAGGGTGCACTAATTTTGGGTAAATCTAATTTGAGCGAATGGGCTTATTTCTTTTGTGGCGATTGTCCAAGTGGTTATAGTGCCATTGGTGGGCAAACGTTAAACCCTTACGGCAGAAAGGTTATTGATACAGGCGGTTCTAGCTCAGGAAGTGCGGTTGCTGTGGCTGCAAATTTTTGTGTGGTTGCGATAGGAAGCGAAACGGCGGGATCCATATTGTCGCCAGCCAGTCAGAATTCGGCAGTTGGGTTAAAGCCTACTGTTGGTTTGTTAAGCCGAAGTGGCATTGTGCCTATTTCTTCAACATT
>JBGTDZ010000049.1:0-2972 GCA_041748055.1 Aquaticitalea sp. | reverse complement strand
ATGCAATTTTGCACGAGCGATGTACTTATTATCGTTGCTCAAATCATAGGCTTTGATATGGAATTTTTCCCCATTCTCAAGATTAATAGTCGTTTTTTTGAATAGAGGTGTTCCTATGATGTATTGATTCGAACCCGGTGTCACGGGATAAAATCCCATGGCGCTGAACACATACCATGCACTCATTTGTCCGCAATCTTCATTGCCTGAAATGCCATCTGGAGCATTTTTATAAAGAGTGGTCAAAATCTGATGGACTTTTTCCTGTGTTTTATATGGTTTGTTGACAAAATTATAGAGGTACGCCATATGGTGACTTGGTTCGTTTCCGTGCGCATATTGTCCTATCAGCCCAGTAATATCCGCCTGTTCGCGACCAGAGGTTTTTGCTTTGGCAGAAAATAGATTATCCAACTGTAAATCCAACGAATCCTTGCCACCAATCAATTCCATAAAACCGGAAATATCTTGTGGCACATAAAAACTGTATTGCCATGCATTGGCTTCGGTATAATTAAAGTTTACCTCATAAGGGTCAAAAGGAGGAAACCATGTATTTCGAAAACGACCTCGCATAAATTTGGTTTCTGGGTCATAAACGTTCTTGTAATTTTGGGCGCGTTTGGTGAATACTTCCTCGTCATCATCTTTCCCCATATATTTTGCCATTTGCGCAATAGTCCAATCATCATATGCATATTCCAATGTTTTGGAAACCGATTCGCTTTCTTCTTCGACCGGGATATATCCGAATTCTTTATAAGATTTCAAACCCAACCAATTTCGCGTAGCGGAAAACTTCATCGCTTCAAACGCTTTTTCAGCATCATAACCTCTGATGCCTTTTAAATAAGCGTCAGCGATTACAGGGACAGCGTGGTAGCCAATCATACAACCGGTATAATTTCCAGACAAATCCCAAATGGGCATGATACCGCCTTCTTTGTATTTAGAAATGAAAGTGTTGATGAAATCGTTGGTTCTTTCCTGTTCGATAATCGTGTACAAAGGATGTGCTGCACGGTAAGTATCCCAAAGTGAAAACACTGTATAATAGTCAAATTTTTGGGTTTCGTGCACTTTTAAATCCATACCTCGATAGCGACCATCCACATCTTGATAAATGTTTGGCGCAATCATCGTATGGTACAATGCGGTGTAAAAATTGGTTTTGTAATCTTTATTATCGCTTTCCACAACGATTTTTTCAAGTTGTTTTTCCCAAGTTTCTTGCGCTTCTTCCTTTATTTGATCAAATGTTTTCTTGCCAATCTCGGTATCCAAATTCTTCTTGGCACCTTCTTCATCCACAGGGCTGATGCCGATCTTTACATATACTGGTTCATTCTTAGGATTATTAAACTGAAAGGCTGCTTTCTTATTTTTAAATTGACCTTTTACAGCACCCAAATCAACAGATATGGGATGGGAAAATTTGATATAATAGTAGAGTTTTTGCTGTTTTGCCCAAGCTTTTGAATGACGATGTCCAGACAGTTCCTTGTCAGAAATGCGCTTGATACTGCCGCTCAACAATTCATCACGATGCAACAGATCGAGAATCAACATTTGGTTTTGTGCCGTTGGGTATTGGTATTTATGGATGCCACTTCGGGTGGATACGGTCAATTCCACATTGATGCCAGTATCATCCAATTTCACTTGGTAAAATCCAGGTTCAGCTACTTCGTTATCATGCGAAAATTTAGAACGATAGCCTTTTTTTCCATCACTGCCATTGTTGAAAACGAGAGATGTTGTGGGCATCAACAAAATATCCCCATAATCGCTTATCCCGGTTCCGCTTAAATGTGTGTGTGAAAATCCGTAAATATAATTGTCGCTATAATGGTACCCTGAGCAACCATCCCAGCCATCCAATCGTGTGTCGGGACTTAATTGCATCATTGCAAAAGGCATCGTAGCTCCTGGATAAGTATGACCGTGACCACCAGTTCCAATGAACGGATTGACATAGGAAATTAAAGTTGTGTCCTTTTTTGCTGATACGGTTTTGGGCTTATTGTTACAACATACAAAGAAAAAGAAAACAAAAAATAAAGCAAAAACTGGTTTCATTAATGAGCGAATTCAAAATGCTTCCGAAATATAGTAAATCTTAAGGGATGGTTAAATTTAATCGTAAGATATTAATAACTGCTTAATTCATTTATCTTTGGGCAAATCGATTTGTATGTTGCGCTGGGTTATTTTTGTAGTGATATTTATCTTACTCACCATTTATGGATTTCAAGCTATAAAAACCATCTCAAAAAGCCCTTGGGTTCATTATCTGTTTATTGGAATCGCCTTGCTCATCGTTGGGAATTTTATCTTTCAATTTGCAATGACATCGGAAGGCCGTGTACTTTCCCCAAGCAAGAGCTATGCATTTGGGTTTTTATTGTCGTTTATCTTTTTCAACTTAGTGCTGATTCCATTTATTTTGGGTGAAGACATTGTCCGTTTCTTTATTGGTGTGTATGAAAAGTTTTCGGGTAATGAAAAAGAATTCCACATGCCTTCCAGACGGAAATTCATCAGCAGTATTGCCATTGGTGTAGCTGCTATTCCTTTTGCCTCTTTGCTCTATGGAATGTATCGAGGCAAATATAACTTCCAAGTTTTAAATCATACCCTTTATTTTGATGACCTTCCCGATGCTTTTGACGGGTATCGCATCACACAAATTAGTGACGTCCATTCAGGGAGTTTTGACAATCATGAAAAAATCGAATATGCTATCAATCTAGTGAAAGAGCAAAAAAGTGATGTGATTCTATTCACAGGAGATTTGGTCAATAATAAAACCACTGAAATGTTGCCTTGGAAGGATTTGTTCAGTCAATTAAAGGCAACAGATGGGGTGTATTCGGTTTTGGGGAATCACGATTATGGTGATTATATCAATTGGAACAGCCAAGCAGAAAAAGCTCAGAATCTCGAAGATTTGAAATTCCTTCAAAAAGAAA
>JBGTDZ010000048.1:0-6707 GCA_041748055.1 Aquaticitalea sp. | reverse complement strand
TCCTTAAAGACATCTCAGATTGAAAATGGCATTGTTTGTGCCAGTGCTGGCAACCATGCGCAGGGTGTGGCATTGTCTTGTAAATTATTAAAGATTAACGGCACTATTTTTATGCCTGCAACAACACCAAATCAAAAAATCGAGCAGGTCAAAATGTTTGGTGAAGATTATATTAAAGTAGTGTTGGTTGGCGATTCATTTGATGATGCCTATCATTCAGCAATGCTTGAATCAGAGCGGTTGAGCAAAACATTTATCCATCCATTCAATGATGAAAAAGTCATTGAAGGTCAGGCCACGATTGGTTTGGAAATAATGGACCAAGCGCAACATCCAGTGCATTATGTGTTTGTACCTGTTGGTGGTGGCGGTTTGTCCGCTGGATTGTCGTCAGTTTTCAAGGAATTATCGCCAAGCACAAAAATCATCGGCGTAGAGCCAAAAGGCGCGCCTTCTATGTCAACTTCCATTAAAAATAAAAGAAATACTGAGTTGCATCATATAGAGAATTTCGTAGATGGTGCAGCGGTGAAAAGGGTTGGGGATTTGAATTTTTCGATTTGCCAACAAAATTTATATGATATGATAACGGTGGATGAAGGTAAAATTTGTCAAACCATTTTGGATTTGTATAATAAGGAAGCCATTGTAGTTGAACCTGCGGGCGCTATGAGTATTGCCGCGTTGGAACAATATGCTGATGAAATTAAAGGCAAGAATGTGATTTGCATCGTCAGTGGAAGCAATAACGATATTACCCGAACTGCCGAAATAAAGGAACGCGCCCTTTTATACGCCAATCTAAAACATTATTTCATCATTAAGTTTCCGCAGCGTGCCGGAGCGCTTCGGGAGTTTGTAGTGGAAATTTTGGGCCCAACAGATGACATCACACATTTTGAATATACAAAAAAAACAAATCGTGAAAATGGCGCTGCCGTGGTGGGATTGGAGCTCAAATCGGCCGATGATTTGCAACCCTTGATTACCAAAATGAAACTGCATAATTTCTATGGCGATTATCTGAATGATAAGCCCGATTTATTTCAGTTTTTGATATGAGTATAACATTTACTTAACGACTGTATTTATTTAACTTCATAATTTAACTTAAGTTGATAATCAAAATATTATGACGACAACCTTCCAAGATATTCCAGTTGAATTTCAAATGAAAGAATTGGTACGCCAAGAATCTTTTCTGGTTTCCGGGGAATTAAAACGTTGGGAAGGCGATGTCACCGAGGTATATTCCACCATTTCTTCAACCGCCACATATCAGCCTACCTTATTGGGAAGCATTCCAAAACTGGGAGAAAAAGAAGCATTGGCGGCACTCGATTCTGCAAGTAAAGCATACAATAAAGGCCAAGGATTATGGCCAACGATGAAGGTTGTAGATAGAATTGCATGCATGGAGAAAATTGTTGCGCAAATGAAAACCAAGCGGGATGAGATTGTTAAACTACTCATGTGGGAAATCGGCAAAAATCTGCCAGATTCCCAAAAAGAGTTTGATAGGACTGTTGAATATGTTGAGGATACTATTGAAGATTATAAACAATTGGATAGAAATACGGCTAAATTTCAAAAGCACGATGGAGTGTATGCGCACATACGACGCGGACCATTAGGTGTGGTTTTATGCTTGGGCCCTTATAATTATCCTTTGAATGAAACTTTTGCTTTGCTTATTCCTGCACTGATTATGGGAAATACGGTAATTTTCAAACCGGCAAAACACGGCGTTTTATTATTGTCTCCTTTGTTGGAGGGGTTTCAAAATAGTTTTCCAAAAGGCGTTATAAATATTGTTTATGGTCGAGGCAGGGTAGTCGCAACACCCATAATGCAATCAGGAAAAGTGGATGTTTTGGCTTTGATTGGAAATAGCAAATCTGCCAATGCGCTTCAAAATCAGCATCCAAAGAAAAACAGATTGCGATTGGTCTTGGGATTGGAAGCAAAGAATCCAGCCATAGTGTTAAAAGACGCCGATTTGGATTTGGCGATTGAAGAATGCATTTCAGGAACCTTGTCCTTCAACGGACAACGCTGCACGGCCTTAAAAGTGTTGTATGTTCACACGGACGTCATTAAAGAATTCAATACACGATTTTCCGAAAGGGTCGATGCCCTCAAATTTGGAAATCCTTGGGAAGCTGATGTCAAATTGACCCCTTTGCCTGAAACAGATAAACCTGCCTACATTAAAGAATTGATTGATGATGCCTTGAACAAAGGCGCTAAAATTTTGAATGAAAAAGGAGGAAAAACCACTAAAAATTACATTTTTCCTGCCGTATTGTATCCAGTGACAAAAGATATGAGAGTCTTCAAGGAAGAACAATTTGGCCCTGTGATTCCGATTGTACCATTTACAAATATCGAAGAACCGCTCGATGATATGGCGGAATCCAATTACGGACAGCAAGTGAGTTTGTTTGGTAAGGATGTGAAAACCTTGGCTCCATTGATTGACACCTTGGTGAATTTAGTATGTCGCGTCAATCTGAATAGCTCATGTCAAAGAGGTCCAGATGTATATCCTTTTACAGGAAGAAAAGATTCTGCCGTTGGAACTTTAAGCGTTCATGATGCCCTGCGTTCATTCTCAATAAGAACCTTTGTCGCATCCAAAGACAATGCCTATAACAATGCCATCCTCAATAAGTTATTGGACAGTAAGGCATCTAATTTTGTGAGTACAGATTATATTTTATAAAAAAAGTTAAAACTATTTGAGATGTTAAATAAAATACTACTTTTGATTTATGTTTCCATTGAAAAATAAAATACGTCCATCAAGTCCCGCAATCGCATTGCGTAGACTCCGCAGTGCATTCTAGACCTTTGAAGCATTTCACTAACGTATAATTTATTTTTTACCTTGCTTAAATTAAATTCCATATTAAATTTTCAAAATTCAGTTATTTTAAATAATAACCGTTTTGTTTTACATTCCCCTATAAGACGTCGCCCGTAAGGGTACGCTTTATTTTGAACCTAGGTGAGTCCGGTTCTTCTTTTCAAATTCTCTTTTACTTTTTTTAATTTTAAACAAAACACGATGAAGATTGTTATTGCTGATACATCGCATCACAAGTATGCAGACATTATATGTGAAACCATAGCCGAATCCGCAAGGGTAAGAGGAACCGGTATAGCCAAACGTGCTCCAGAGTATATCAAAACCAAAATGGACAATGGCAATTGCGTCATTGCCTTGGAGGGTGACGTATTTGCTGGATTTTGTTATATCGAAGTTTGGAGCCACGGTAAGTTCGTTGCCAATTCTGGTTTAATTGTCCATCCAGATTTTAGGGAACAAGGTTTGGCCAAAAAGATAAAACAAAAAGTGTTTGAACATTCTCGAACTAAATTTCCTGATGCCAAAATTTTCAGTATTACAACAGGATTGGCAGTAATGAAAATGAACAGCGATTTAGGTTACAAACCTGTAACTTTTTCAGAATTGACCACAGACCAATCATTTTGGAACGGTTGTCAAACCTGCAAAAACTTTGATATACTGCAACGGACCGAACAGAAAATGTGCTTATGTACAGGTATGTTATATGACCCAAATAAAAAACCGGAAACTGAAGTGCATGAACATGAGTTCGACAAAAAGGTTTGGACACGGTTAAAAAGCATCAAGCAGACCATGTTCCTTAAAAAAGAAAAGAAATGAAACATCCATAACGTGACGTCGATATACAGGAGAATGATTGTATGGGTGTTACACCCACCTGCCGGACGGGCAGGTATAACCGTTAAAAAGAATAAAATAAACAGATGAAAAAATTAGTATTAGCATATAGTGGCGGATTGGACACCTCTTATTGTGCAGTGCATTTATCAAAAGATGAAGGTTTTGAAGTGCATGCCGTAAGCGTGAATACAGGAGGTTTTACTTCGGATGAAATTCAAAGAATAGAAACCAATGCCTATAAAATGGGCGTTTCTACCTATAAAAATATCGATGCAGTAGCTTCTTATTACAGCAAGGTCATTAAATATTTGATTTTTGGAAATGTTTTGAAAAACAATAGTTATCCCTTGTCCGTAAGTGCTGAACGTATTATTCAAGCCATTGAGATCATTGAGTATGCCAAAAGTATTGATGCCCAATACATCGCCCACGGAAGTACTGGCGCTGGAAATGACCAAGTACGTTTTGATATGATTTTCCAAACCTTGGCGCCACATATCGAAATCATCACACCGATTCGCGATAAAAAATTGTCAAGACAAGAAGAAATCGATTATCTAAAAACCAATGGTGTGGATATGGCTTGGGATAAAGCAAAATATTCCATTAATAAAGGACTTTGGGGAACAAGTGTTGGAGGTGAAGAAACATTGACATCCGAAAAGCCGCTGCCAGAAACCGCTTATCCATCCCAATTGAAAAATGAAGGTCAAGAAAAAGTAATTTTGACATTTGAAAAAGGTGAATTGGTTGCTATTAACGGCGAAAAAAGCAATTCAGAAAAGAACATTGAGATATTGAATACTTTGGCATCACCATTTGCCATCGGCCGTGATGTTCATGTTGGTGACACGATTGTCGGGATTAAAGGACGCGTAGGTTTTGAAGCCGCTGCTGCATTGATTATTATCAAAACACATCACTTATTGGAGAAACACACTTTGACCAAATGGCAATTGCAGCACAAGGATTATTTATCGAGCTTTTATGGCATGCATTTGCATGAAGGTCAATATTTGGACCCTGTGATGCGAAATATCGAAGCCTTTTTGGAAAGTAGTCAGTCCCATGTTTCTGGGGATGTTTTTGTAACATTAAAACCATATCATTTTTCTTTGGATGGAATCAGTTCCAAACATGATTTGATGAATGCAAAATTCGGTAGTTATGGCGAAATCAACAAAGGTTGGACAGCTGAGGAAGCCAAAGGATTTATTAAAATAATGGGCAATCAGAACAAAATTTATCACCAAATAAATTCAGAATCATGATAAAAGTTGGAATTATTGGAGGTGCAGGGTACACGGCAGGGGAGCTAATCCGTCTTTTACTGCATCATAAGGAAACCCAAATTGAATTTGTCTATAGCACGTCAAATGCTAATAATAAAGTGAGTAGTGTACATCAAGATTTGCAAGGTTCTACCGATTTGAAATTTACTGGGGATATTAAGTCGAATGTTAACGTACTTTTTCTCTGTTTAGGGCATGGCAATTCCAAAGCATTTTTGGAAGCTAATTCCTTTTCTGGCAAGACAAAAATCATCGATTTAAGCAATGATTTCAGATTAAAAAGCGATAGCGTATTCCAAGATAAAACATTCGTTTACGGATTGCCTGAACTTCAAAGGGAAGCCATTAAAAAAGCGAATTATATTGCAAATCCAGGTTGTTTTGCTACCGCAATTCAATTGTCACTGTTACCCTTGGCGGAAAAGAAATTGCTACAGACTGACGTTCATGTGAACGCTGTGACAGGTTCCACCGGTGCAGGCACCATGTTGTCCGACACGACCCATTTTACATGGCGGGACAACAATTTTTCATCCTATAAATTATTTGACCATCAACATTTATCTGAAATCAAAGAATCACTGAATCAATTGCAACCGCAAGTTGCTTCAGAAGTACTTTTCATTCCTAATCGCGGCAATTTTTCCAGAGGGATTTTTGCCACTTCATACACCAATTTCAATGGAACTTTAGAAGATGCAAAATCAATTTACAAGGAATTTTATATGGATGCAAAATTCACGTTTGTCTCCGATGACGATATACATTTAAAACAAGTGGTCAATACCAATAAATGTTTACTTCATCTCTATCAACATAACAATCTCCTGTTGATTACAAGTGTTATCGACAACTTGTTGAAAGGTGCGTCAGGTCAAGCGATTCAAAATATGAATTTGATGTTCGGTTTTGAGGAGACAGAAGGATTAAAATTAAAAGCAAATTATTTTTAAAGTCAATAAGACGTTTCAGTTTTTCAAAACCCGAAATGTACGAACAACATAATATATGAAAATAGCCATTATAGGAACCGGGAATTTAGGACAATCCATCGCAAAAGGTTTGATAACCACAAATGCCATCACTTCGCTTTACTTGACTAAACGCAATCTGGAAGCCATTCAAAAGTTCGAAGGGAATCAAAACGTGACCATTACATCGGACAATGTTTTGGCAATCCAAAAATCGGATATTTTAATTTTTGCAGTACAACCTGCACATTTGGAAACTGTATTAAAGACTATTGAGCCATTTTTGACAGAGAACAATGTCGTTATTTCCACAGTTACCGGGTTTAGTATTGCAAAAATGGAAGCTGTATTGGGCGCGGAACGATTCATAATCAGGGCAATGCCAAATACCGCAATAGCCGTTGGAAAATCCATGACTTGTATATGTAGTAATGAATACGGAAAAAAGCGCATTAAAGTTGCTGAAGCGATATTCAACCGATTGGGACATACAATGATCATTCCAGAAGAGCAAATGCAAGCGGCGACTGTGGTTTGTGCCAGTGGTATCGCTTTTTGGATGCGATTGATTCGCGCCACAACACAAGCGGCTATTCAACTTGGATTTGATGCCAAGGAAGCACAAGAATTGGCAATGTACACCTGTGAAGGCGCAGCAAATTTGTTGATTACCAACGGCGATCATCCGGAAGAAGAAATCGACAGGGTAACCACTCCAAAAGGCTGTAC
>JBGTDZ010000047.1:0-11304 GCA_041748055.1 Aquaticitalea sp. | reverse complement strand
AATCATTGTTTTGATATTGTTACCATAAAAACGGTATTTCGGATGGTTTTGCGGATATTTTAAAGCATCTGGACGTGCATAAAGTTCTTCCCTTGATGGTATTGGGTATGGGGATTCGGCATCCAAATCAAAATCTGCCATGATGAACAATTGGTCCCAAAGTTTATGTTGAAAATCAGGTACGTCACGCAAATGTGGTTGTAAATTGCCCATTACGGAGATTATCGCCTTGGCAACTTTATTGCGTTCTTCCTTGGTAGGCCGCTCCTTGGCATATTGAATCATTTTTTGCATATGCCTTCCGTATTCTGGAATAATCAAATGTTCACGCTCTGTATTGTATTCTAATTCGTCTATTGTCAAAATATAAAATGTGTAGTGTTACTATTACTTACTCGCAGTTTTGTGTAGGTGTGCAAAATACAAAAAAAAATAATAGGGTTTATTGGTACTGTAAAAATAAAAGAAGAATTTGGTTGTTGGTTGTTGGTTGTTGGTCTAGCCTTTGGCCTTTGGCCTTTAGCCTTTGGGTTCGAGCTAAAGTGAGATCACACCTTCCACCTTCTCCGCCACGTCCTTATACTTTTCAATGACAGCTTCTGGATTTTTCATAAGAACATTAATGGAAACACTGGTGTACTTGCCGTTTTTTGATTCTGTCGTCGTAATGACTGCACCAAGATTGTCAAACAAGGATTCTATTTGGGTGATTTTTTGACTATCAGTTGTAACGATGAATTTATAAAGATATTCTGAAGGCCAAGTGGCGGTATCATACAGTTGTTCTTTTAATTTTTTATAAAATTCCTCAGGGTTATGTTCTGTACTCATGTCCAATTTTCTCGCATGCAAATATACATTTTACTTTACATTTTTTAGTTCCTATTAAAATTACGATTTTTGTTAACAAAACCTTGCCAAATTGAATACAAAAAAAATAGTCATTACTGGTGGACCTGGTACTGGAAAATCTTCGATTATAAAGGAGTTGAACAAAAGAGGATATATCTGTTTTGATGAAATCTCACGCCAAGTGACATTGGAAGCCAGAAGGAAGGGCATTGAACAATTGTTCTTGACGGAACCCTTGCTATTTAGTGAATTGCTTTTAAAAGGTCGTTTAAAGCAGTTTTATGATGCAGATGAATATGCAGGAGCAACCATTTTTTTGGACAGAGGTTTGCCAGACGTTTTGGCATATATGGATTATTTCAATTCCAATTACCCTATAGAATTTGTGGAAACCTGCCAGAACAATCGGTATGACCAAGTGTTTGTTTTGGCACCTTGGCAAGAAATTTTTACAAGCGACACCGTGCGCTATGAAAATTATGAACAGGCCGAACTTATACACAAGCATCTTTTGAATTCGTATAAAAACTTCGATTATGACCTTGTAGATGTCCCTTTTGAAAGCATCGAAAAACGCACTGATTTTGTCCTGAACACACTAAATTTATAGCATGACACAGCCTATCGATTTTTTGGAGCGTTATTGGAACCACACCTCGTTTAGACCGCTGCAGGAAGATATCATCAATGCCGTTTTGCAAAATGAAGATACCTTTGCGCTGTTACCAACCGGTGGCGGAAAATCGGTATGCTTTCAAATTCCAGCCTTAATGAGGGAAGGAATCTGTATTGTGGTATCGCCATTGATTGCCTTAATGAAAGACCAAGTCAACAACCTGAATAACAAAGGTATCAAGGCATTGGCAATTACTAGTGGGATTTCGTTTTCCGATCTCGATACACTTCTCGATAACTGCATATATGGCAATTATAAATTCCTATATCTGTCGCCAGAACGTTTGCAACAAGACCTAGTACAGGACAGAATCCAGCAAATGAATGTCAATCTGATCGCCGTGGATGAGGCGCATTGCATCAGTCAATGGGGAAACGATTTTAGGCCCGCCTATAAAAGTATCACTATTTTAAGGGAATTGCATCCTTCGGTCAATGTAATCGCGCTCACAGCAACCGCAAAACCAGAAGTAGTCACGGATATCATTTCAGAATTGGATTTTATTTCACCCAAAGTATTCAAAGCATCGTTTGCAAGACCAAATATCGCCTATATGGTTTTGGATACTGATGACAAGCATTATAAAATTGAACAAATCCTGAAAAAACACAAAGGCTCCTCAATCATTTATGGAAGAACCCGAAGCGTCACACATGAAATTCATGGATTTCTTGAATCGAAAGGATTTTCAAGCCTATATTTTCATGGCGGAATCAGCAATAAGGAAAAACAGGAACATTTGCATTTGTGGACCCACAACCAAAAGGAAATAATGGTCGCAACGACCGCTTTTGGAATGGGAATTGACAAAGCCGATGTAAAGAATATTATCCATGTAAATCTGCCCGAAAGTCTGGAAAGTTATTATCAGGAGGCAGGACGTGCTGGCAGAAATGGCGAAAAAGCCTTTGCTGTCATCCTGAAAAACAAGACGGATGAACAAACCTTAAGAAATCAGTTTTTGAATGTATTGCCAACTGTTGAAATGCTAAAACAGGTCTATAGAAAATTGTGCAATTATTTTCAAATCCCCTATGGCGAAGGTGAGCAAAGCGTTCATGAATTCAATTTTAATGAATTCTGTAAAACTTACGAATTCAATGCTGCGATTGGCTTCAATGCCTTGCAGATTTTGGACAGAAACAGTGTGATTTCGTTGTCCCAGCAATTCAATTATCAGGCTAAATTGCAATTCTTGATATCCAATCAGGAGTTGTTTCGATATTTGGGAACCCACAAGCATATGGATGTATTGGTAAAATCCATCATGAGAACATATGGAGGCATTTTTGAAAATTTGCTGAAAATCAATTTAAACCAAGTTTCCGACAAAGCATCGATGAATGAAGAAGATGTTGTCAAAGCACTTCTACAACTCAAAAAAGATGAGGTTGTAGAGTTTCAATTTTCAAACACAGATTCGGAACTGACGTTTTTGGTGCCACGGGAAGATGACAAAACCATCAACCGAATTTCAAAACATGTACAGCAGCAATTCAATTTAAAAGAACAACAAATCAACGCGGTCATTGCGTACATAAGCAATGATACGACATGTAAGAACAAACAACTTTTACATTATTTTGGAGAAGTGGTGAAAACGAACTGCGGAATTTGTTCGTTCTGTATTTCAAAAAACAAAACAAAATCGGATGCCAAATCCATCACACATGATATTATCTTGCAATTGGAAAACAAACCTTTGCCCTCAAGGACCATTATTGAAAATTTGGATTATGACGATATCGTAGTATTGAAAACTTTAAAATCGATGGTTGAAAACAATATCTTGGAAGTGACCGCCACCAATTCGTATAAAATAAAACATACATGAAGAAAGAGTTGAGAATCGTATTTATGGGCACGCCTGAATTTGCCGTTACAAGCTTAAAAGCATTGGTGGAGCACAATTATAATGTAGTTGGTGTTATAACCGCTCCCGACAAGCCAGCAGGAAGGGGTCAAAAACTGAATGAATCTGACGTCAAAAAATATGCGCTTTCCCAAAGGTTAAAAATTCTTCAGCCAACAAATTTAAAAGATGAAAATTTTATTAATGAGTTAAAATCGCTACATGCCAATCTACAAATTGTAGTGGCTTTTAGAATGTTGCCAGAAATTGTTTGGAAGCTGCCAGAATATGGCACTTTCAACCTTCATGCTTCACTGCTTCCCGATTACCGAGGTGCCGCACCGATACATTGGTCCATCATCAATGGAGAAACCAAAACAGGCGTCACAACGTTTTTTATTGATGAAAAAATTGATACAGGAGCGATTATTTTTCAAGATGAAATTGAAATTGAAGCTGATGAAAATGTCGGAATCTTACATGATAAATTAAAGGATTTAGGAAGTGATCTGATTATAAAAACAGTGAAAGATATTGAGAAAGGCATAGTCAAAACCACCATACAATCAAAATCAGAAGAAGAAAAAACCGCCTACAAACTGAATAAGGACAATTGTAAAATCGACTGGAATGAATCGTTAAATACCATCTATAACAAAATAAGGGGCTTGAATCCGTTTCCATCTGCTTGGTGCTATTTAAATAATGGGGAAGATACCCTGACCGTTAAACTTTTTGGGGTTGAAAAAGCTATTGAAAAGCATTCCAAAACCATCGGAACCATAGAAACCACAAAAAGCGAAGTAAAAGTCGCAGTTAAAGAGGGATACATAATCATTAAGGAAATGCAACTTCCTGGAAAACGGAAAATGGACATCACATCATTATTGAATGGATATCATTTCTCAACCCATGCAAAAATGCTTTAAACCCTCATTAACACTGATATTTTAAAAACTTCGAAAAAATGCACTTCCCTTATTAACAAATGCGCTAAGTTATCAACAAAAAATTGAATTTCCCTTGCTATTACTTGCATAGCTTAATATTCCGTATAAATTTGTATACGGATTTAACAAGATCGTTTTACCCAACTATTTTTTTAATAATTAAAAACTTTAACTTTATGAACAAAACAGATTTAATCAACAGTATGGCAGAGCACGCTGGTATCACTAAGGCTGCTGCAAAAAAAGCCTTGGATGCTTTTTTACTTGACGTAGAAAAATCCTTAAAAAAAGGAAACAGAGTGTCTTTAGTAGGATTTGGTTCTTGGTCGGTATCTAAAAGATCTGCTAGAGAAGGAAGAAACCCACAAACTGGTAAAACCATAAAAATCAAAGCTAAAAATGTAGTAAAGTTTAAAGCGGGTTCAGATTTGGCAAAATCTGTCAATTAAGACAATATTTTAATACAATGTATAGAGCCTGCTTATGAAAAGTAGGCTTTTTTGTTTTCGGTTATTCAATCTTATTTGACAAAATATTGGTTTTTTGATAAAATTTTTTTAGATTTAATTCAAAATCTTCAAACTTATGATTACCATTCAGCCCAAAAAAGGTCATTTGCTCATTGCAGAACCATCTATCATTGGTGATAGCTCATTCAATAGGTCTGTAATTTTATTGGCCGATCATACCCTAGAAGGTTCTATTGGTTTTATCCTCAATAAACCTCTGGAATATACCTTAACCGATTTGGTGCCAGGAACCTTGGCCGAATTCACGGTATTTAATGGTGGCCCTGTAGAACAGGACAATTTATACTTCATACATAAGGTTCCGGAGTTGATTCCTGAGAGTATCGAAATCTCGTTGGGAATTTTTTGGGGCGGTGATTTTGACAGTGCTTTAAGTATGATCAATTTAGGTAAAATCGATGCTTCTGATATTCGCTTCTTTTTAGGGTATTCTGGATGGGAACCAGAACAATTGGATAAAGAATTACAAACCAACTCTTGGGTGGTCACAGAAAATATTTACAAAAAATCGCTCATCGGAAAAAATGATGACGCCTTTTGGAAAGAAAAAATGGTAGAACTGGGTGGCGACTATTCCATTTGGTCCAACGCTCCCGAAAATCCCAGTTTCAACTAACCCATACGTATTTTTACATTCAATTGATCCAACAGGGTTTTTGAAACACTTGCAGCATATTCCTTTTTTCTATAGGATGAAACTGGCTGAATTCCAACAATCACATTAGTCAAAAACAATTCATCCGCTTTTTGAAGTTCAAAGGGCGAAACAGAAGTTTCCACCATTTCAAATTCTTCCATTGTTTGTATAATTTCTATGAGTTGTTTTCGCATGATCCCTTTTAAGCATCCATCTTCCAAAGGGGGCGTTTTTATCACATTGCCATTGATCAAAAACAGATTTCCATTAAGAGCTTCCACAATGTTCTTATTGGTGTTCAAAAGCAAACAATTATCAAAACCGTTTTCTTTGGCAAAAATACTCCCCAGCACATTAATGATTTTATTGTTTGTCTTTAAGGTAGAAAGCAATCCTGGGGCGACAAAAAAATCTTTAAACAGTTCGATTGTAAACGGATTGTTATTGATAAAATAAAAATCTGATCTCAATGGTTCGGCGAGGATGTTGTACGCAATTGAATTGCTCTGTGGTAAATATTTACCACCATCCACGCGATGGATGTTCAAACGGATCCTTGCGCTGGCGTTAATAAGCTCATTGGCATTGATGGTCCTTATGATTTCATTTTCCAAAAATTCCATGGTAAAATTCATCGGAATTTCCATCCGGAGAATGCGCATTGAAGCCATCAATCGGAAATAATGGTCTTCCCAAAATAAAATTTTCCCATGAACGACTTTTAGGGTTTCAAAAAGGGCATCGCCATATTTATAGCCACGGTTATCTATGGATAGTGCATTGGTTTCTTGAATGGTGCCGTTAAAATTGATCATAAAAAAAGTCTCTTTAATCCCGATAGCTATCGGGACGAGACAAAGATATAATTTATATGTGTATGGCTATGCGGATCCCAAAACCTGTTTTAAATCGGAAATCTGATTTTCCCACAACATTTTTGCCTCCTCAATTTCGTCCTCGTCGATAAAGTCGGTGACTATAATGGAGACATCCTTTGTTATCTCATCCACTTGAATCCTAATTTCAAAATAATAAGAATCTCCATCTTCTTCATCATCCATCCATCTAAAACGGATACGCTCCCCACTCTTTTTACTTATCATTTTGGCAGTTTCCTGGGTATCGTTCCAAATAAAAGTGAAGATTTCACCCCTTGAATTGACGTTATCTGCAAACCATTCGGACAAGCCAGAAGGTGTTGAGATATATTGAAATAAAAGTTGAGGGGAAGCATGGATTGGGAATTCCATTTCAAACTTAATTTTTTCGTCCATGAGTGTTTTTTATTAGCACGCTCAATATATAATTAATTGTTAAGTATAAAAACTTATTTCGCAAAAATAATTTAGGACGGTATAATTTGTGAAGCCGTATTTTGTTTTTATATTTGCAGCCTTCATTTGGCGAGGTAGCTCAGCTGGTTAGAGCGTCGGATTCATAACCCGGAGGTCGGGGGATCGTGCCCCCCTCTCGCTACGAAACACAATTGCTTAAATTATCGGTTTGGCTTACGTCAAACCTTTTTTTTTGTCATCATTAAATGAATTGATAACCAGAGGTCGGTCCCGAGACTTCGGGAGTGCCCCCCTCTCGCTACAGATTAAATTTAAGTCTATAAAAACGGTTTACAAAACCGTATAAAAATAATTGCTTGTTTCTTGCTTACTCAGAAAACGCTACGGATTTTCCTCTGGTGCGTTCTATTTTTAGTAAGTTAGTTGCTTGTACGCGCAACTAACCATTCACAAACCGTTAGCGCCAAAGCGCTGAAAAAAATCAGTATTCATTAAATCATGACGGACTAACATTCACAGATTCGATTACGGACAAAAACAGAATTCTCTAAAGGACTTGATTGATGTGCACTGGCATGCAGAAATTTTCAAGTGACATATCCCAAGATCATCTCATAAAATTAAATATTCGGCTATGAGTAAATGGACAGAGTTTTGAAAAAAATACAACCTGAGGATTTCTGATCAAAACGTCATTCTCTTATCTGAAAAATGAAGAAAATATTTCTTAATTTAGTTAAAATTAAATCCCGTCTTCATATGAAAAAATCAAATTTCAACATTAGTTACCTTGTATTGGTAATGACGTTACTGTCACAGTTGCTTATGGCACAAGTTAGCCCAACACCTAAAACGGCTAAAGACCTTGTAACTGAAGCGAAAAAGGAAATACAAAATCTTACGCCACAACAGGTGCAGGATGAATTGTCCAAAGGAAACGCAGTTTTAATTGACGTGCGTGAAAGTGAAGAGTTAAAGCAAAATGGCAGGATTGAAGGCTCCATTCATGCGCCTCGTGGCATGATTGAATTTTATGCCGACCCTTCGATGCCTTATTACAAACCTGAGTTTGATAAGACGAAAAGAATTATTTTGCAATGTGCTTCCGGAGGTAGGTCGGCTCTCGCGGTGGTAACATTAAAGAAAATGGGGTTTACCAACGTGGCTCACCTCGATGGAGGATTGAAAGCGTGGAAGGATTCAGGTAAACCTGTTGTTGAACAGCCTTAAGGATAACTGCCTATTGGAATGCTAGATCATATCAAAGTTTTCGGTATCTGATGTTTCAGTTCCTCGATTCGTTATGGAAAGACGCTAATTCTTTATGGCTTAAAAAAATTAAAATGGAATAAAACGTTTGCCAACAAAGAACTGAGTTAAAATGCAAATAAATATCCATATAAATTTAATCAAAGATCCTCTGGCAGGTATTTGTTTACTAAATTAGTTGCTATACCACGCAACTCATCATAAACAAAACGTTAGGCACAATTAAAAACAACCTATTATGAATAGAACCATTCTTGTCATACTTGCTTTCTTAGTACAGTTGTCACCTGCATTCTCTCAGACTAAAATTATTGACATGCACATTCATTCCTATTCAGAAGCTGACTTTGGTGAGCGAGAACCAACAAGCGATTACTATGGAAAGAAAGGTGCGGCAAATGCAGAAATACATCGAGTTGAAACCTTCGCAGCTTTTAAAAAATGGAACATTGTGAAAGCTATGGTAAGCGGTAATCCTCAAAGTGTGGAAGAATGGGCTGCAATGGACAGCATTAATCGAGTAATCAGGGGGATATTGATTTTTTCTCCTGATGATTATGGATTGGACAGTGTTAAGTTTGAGCAAATGGTAATAGACAAGAAAATTGAAGTATTTGGAGAAATTGGGGCGTATTATCGTGGTACAACACTAAGCGATTCTATCTGGCATCCCTATTTACGCATTTGTGAAAAGTATGATATTCCAGTTGCAGTGCATACTGGTGGAGGCGACCCAGGAGGAACGTATTCATGGTCTCCTAAAGCAAGGCTGAAAATGGGTGACCCCTATTTAATTGAAGATGTGTTGGTAAGATATCCGAAACTGAGGATTTATTTGATGCATAACGGTGGAGAAGAGTGGCACGAACATGCTTTGCGACTCATGGCCTATTATCCCCAATTATATACTGATGTTGCCGTTATGCTATGGGTGGAGCCCAATACTCAGCGGACTGTTACCGAATTTCTTAAGAATGCAAAACATGCAGGTTATTTAGATAGGGTGATGTTTGGGTCTGACCAAATGGTTTGGCCATATGCTATTGAAAACTCAATTACTTTTCTTAATAGTCTGGATTTCCTAACTGAAAAAGATAAAGAAGGAATTTTCTATGACAATGCCGCACGATTTTTGAAACTTAAATAATTGTGCCGTACACTATATAAAGCCAATAGGGCGATTGTTTATAATTCAAAGGTGTTGTCTATTTGCGAAGTCGCCAAATCTCTGATTTGGTATTAAGAGAAAAATTAAAACAAAATACAAAGATTTGGCTTGTAGCTAGTCCAAAAATAATTGCTTGTTTTCTGCCCTACTTGCCATATATTTAACATTGGCTACAATTTGAGAAATGACAAGATTATTTATTCTATTTTATAGTTGCTTTTTGCTTTTTTTTTCTTGTAAAGACAAGGCTGAATTTATTGGCTTTACTTACCCAGATGGAACGTATAAAGCTCTCGTAATGAGTTATGACGATGGCACAATTCAAGATATTCAATTAGCTCATTTATTTGACCAACATAATCTCGTTGGAACATTTAATCTTAATTCAGAATATTTAGGGACTACACGTGGTTGGCCGCAAGACCATGGGGATACTATTTTCCAAAAATATGTCCCAAAAGATTCCCTTTTGTCTATCTACAAAAATCATGAAATTGCGGCGCATGGAGCTTTGCATAAAGATTTTATTAAAGTTTCCAACAAAGAAATACTGGACGAAGTCAACATAGATATCCATAATCTAAAAGAAATTACAAAAAGGAAAATCATTAGTATGGCATACCCATTTGGGAATACAAATGACAGTATTGCTAAACTAATCTCTACAACAGAAATCATCAATGCTAGAACAGTTGATGATACTTATAAATTTGACTTACCAAAAAACTATCTGATATGGAATCCCACATGTCATGACAGTAAAGTTTTAGACTATTTAAATGACTATTTAATACTTGACAAACCAAAATTATCTCTTTTCTATGTTTGGGGACATTCATGGGAATTTGCCGATAAACAGAGATGGAATAATATGGTGGTTTTTTGTGAAAAAATTGGAAAAGCCAAAGATATTTGGTCTGTTGGGAATGGAGAACTGACACACTATTTAAAAGCAATTAAAAGAGTTCAAATTAAGGAAAACAAAATAATTAACCCTTCAGACAATGAGCGAGTTTGGGTAAAACTATCAACTGGAATTAAAAAACTTGAAGCTGGAGAAACAATAGACATAAAAACTGTAGCTAACACGGCGTATAATTAATTGCTTTTGGAAGTGCTTATTTGGAAAATTGCTGACGCAAGTTCGATGCGCTCTTGTCCTTCGGAATTTTCTCTGGCAAGTATTTGTTTACTAAATTAGTTGCTTAACCACGCAACTAACCATACACAAACACGTTAGCGGTCAGCATAAGAGACACACTAATAATTTTAATGACATATAAAAATGGAATTGAAAATTATAAATATTAACGAGGACTAGACAAAAGAAATTTATGCCTCAACAGATTGCCAACAATTAATCACATCAATGGAGGAATATTACCCAAAATTTGGTTTCAACAAGCCTTGGGTTGGTTACTTCGTTTTTAATAACAATCAAGTAGTTGGAACTGCTGGTTTCACTGGACAACCAAAAGATGGAAAAGTTGAAATTGCATACTGGACCTTTAAACAATTTGAAGGCCAAGGAGTTGCCACATTTGCTTGTAAAGAGCTAATTGCAATTTCAAAAGAGGCTGATCTGACAATAATAATTACTGCTAAAACAGCACCAGAATACAACGCTTCCACAAAAATTTTACAGAATAATGGTTTTACGTTTTCCGAAATTGTGCAAGACGATGAAATTGGGGACGCTTGGCTTTGGACACTTAGACTGTAGAAAATTGAATTGAAAATGATGATTAAGAAATAAAAGAAAATGCCGAACCGCTAACACCGTGTATAATTAATTGCTTTGGCTAGTGCTTATCCGGAAAATTGCTGACGCCAGTTCGCTGCGCTCGTGTCATTCGGAATTTTCTCTGGCAAGTATTTGTTTACTAAATTAGTTGCTTAACCACGCAACTAATCATACACCTAACGTTGGCAAACATTAAAAACTCACTCAAAAGTTTACAATTAACGAAACTTTATTTATATTTGTATCAAATTTGATTTTACAAAAAGAATGATAAAACGATTTGAGACGAAATTGCTTGAAGAAGCTTTTGAATTTGTAGAAAAGCAAAACC